>JAUVAA010000106.1 GCA_030591965.1 bacterium | reverse complement strand
TCTATTAGTTTTTCTGAGCTGGTTTTAACTGGGTTGCCTAACTTTTTATGCTGTTCAAAAGAGATGTTACGACAAAATTTACAGCGAATGAGCTTAATGAGTGAATGGCAGAGTTACTTTAGCTTTGATTACGCAGCCGATTTAGATTCTATTACTTTTAAAGCTGCATGTGAGCCGAATCGAACTTTATTGGAGTTATTACAAAAAGGCCAGGACACTTGGTTATAAGAGGAAGTAAGGATGGATTTAAATTTTCTAAGTACAACACTAAGTACAACACTGGAACAATACCATACAGAGAGTAGCCTTCGGTATTGTAATGTGGGCTTTTCAAGTAAAAGCTTACGAGACCTTGACGATATAACCCAGACACTCCGTGCATTATTACCCCGTTATGCGCTTTGGCAGCAACCCAAAATGCAGACTACGCCCGAACTGATCGTTTCTCGTAAACTCTATGAAGCAAAGATCTTAGCGACCCAAGAAGAAGGGGTGATTATTCATCAGCCCGAGCAATGGTTAAATCAGTGGTCATTATTGGAAAAGCAAGCTTTTTGGTCCGCTATTGCGATGTGGCACAGTACAAAAAAAATCGTGCTGGTATTTGCAGAGAGTGATGAATTCCAAACGATTAACAATGCTTATTTTAAAGACAAGCCGCTCGATGGCCTTGCGATAAAAGTATGGCGACCTGCGCGTGCTGATTAATTTTATTAAGGAAAAGTAATGAACCTACATGATGTAATTCGTATTAATACGGATCAAAATAATGCAGCTATTTTGTTGGATCAAGGAATTTCTGATAATTCATTAGTCGGCAACTATATGCCCACCCAATCAGCCATCCAGGTTTTTAGGCATGTTTGCAAGGCAGTGTTACCTGAAGCGACACAAGAGCAGCGGGCTATTAATTTGTATGGTAGTTATGGCTCGGGTAAAAGTCACTTAGCTGTGGTGTTAGCGCAATTATTACGTGATGGGGCAAGCTCGGATGGCTTTAATCGGTTAGCGGATAGAATTAAGCAGTCAGGCAATAAAGATTTAGCCAATTCATTACAAACCACTTTTTTATCAAAAGAAAATGAAGATACTAAGCCCTACTTATTAGTGTCTTTGTATGCATCAGGGACCACTTCATTAGGCGATAAATTAATGGAGGGTTTGTATGATGCATTACAAAGAGAGCAAAGCTTAGATATTAAGCAAATCCTATTCTCGACAGAATATGAAGTGTGTGTAAAACGCTTCGAAGAATTGTTAGCGCTTGATGCTGATTTTGTTGATGCTGACTTGTCTCAGTGGGGTATTGATAGTTATTTCACGACCACTGAATTAATGTTGGCTCTAAGGGAGCATGAACCTCTGGCGTTAGATGCTTTTTTGCAGTGGCATAAAAATGTGTGCCACGGCAGTGTTTTCAATGTTGCTCAGGCAGGCGGTAAAAATTTTATTGAAGCGTATTCGGAAGCGGGAAAAAATCTTGCTGAAAAGTATAACTATGGTGGGATTGTCGTTCTGTGGGATGAGTTTGGTAATGCATTAGAAGAGTTAATTGGTAACCCTGCGCGTAATGCTGGGCAAGAAATTATCAGCTTACAGCATTTTGTAGAAACCTGCTGCTCACCCGATGTGGGACATACTTTATTTTTTGGGGTATCGCATGTTTCATTTCCTGAGTATGCAAGCAGAACTAATGCGTCGGATACCATTAAGGATGGTTTAGAGAAAATTTCAGGGCGCTTTAATAAGCCTTTTAAAATAGAACTGAATGCGGCTGAGAGTGATGGCTATCATTTGCTGGGGATGCAAAAAGTTTGGTCTGAGGAGGGGCGTAAGCTTTTAATAGAGAGCCAATCTGAAAAAGCGAAACTAGTGGAAGCATGTCAGCGATTGCCTGTGTTTCATCCATTAAGTACAGAGCTAGAATCATTATTTGAGGATGTGTACCCTTTGCATCCTTTAATGGCAGTTGGCTTGTTTAATTTTTCTAAATTAGCACAAGCGAATAGAACAGCATTAACCTTTTTTCGTGAGAATGCAGGGGATATCTTAAATAAGGAGTTAACGGATGGTCTGTTATGGCAATCGGAGCTGATTCGTTTCCCTCGTTTATTGCATTATTATGAAGAAAGTATAAAGAAAGAATCAGGCCGTGATTGGCGGCGTTATGAGCAGGCTTTAGCTTGTGTCAGTGGTGATGTGCATGAAGTGGCTATTCGTAAAGACATTTTAAGCACTTTGTTATTAGCGCAATTATTAGGCGAGTCCTTTAAGGCGAGTGAAGACTTTTTAGCCTGTGCACTTTATGATTCCCTCTCTAATACGCCTGCATCTCATACGCTGAATGAGCATTTATCTTGGCTAAAAGCAGCGGGTGTTATTTGGAAGAATACGGCGAATCATTTTTGGTCATTAGCAGGAGAAGGCGGGGTTGATATTGATGCTCTTATTGAAAAGGGGACTAAATCTTTTTCTGGGCGTTCTTATCAATATTTATTTGAAAGCTATCCGGTAATGCAGCAAGATTTATTGCCCACGCTTGGCCTGCATGACTTAGAGCCTTCAGCTTGCGGTATTATTCGTTCTTTTTCAGTTGAATTATTAACGGCTCCTTTTGCGCCGGAGTCTATTAAATTAAAAGACGCTTTAATTTCTGCTCGTGTCTTTCTAGTCTTAGCTCAGACAAAAGAAGAGGTGTTGACAGTTAAGGCGAGAATACAGGAGATGGCTAGCCAAAATATCTACTTTTGGATGCCGGTGCAGGGCATTGAGGTACAAACCTACACTGAAAATGGGGTGAGCTATCATTTAAATGATTTGCTGTGCCGTTATTTAGCGATTGCGGATCAATTAAAACAAGGATCGGCGCTGTCAGAAGATTTGAGGCGACAATTGGAAGCGAAAGGTGAAAGTAACCGTAATGCTATTAGGTTGATGCTTCAGGTATTATATGGCCGGACGGGCTTAGAGTCTGCGCAATGTAAGGTTTTTAAATCAGGGGCTGTTGAGTCTATTGATTGTCTTAGCTGGCATGGATTTAAAGGGTATTTAGAGCAGGAAGTTAATCAGCTTTATAGCGATGAGTTGCCTATTAGGGCAATGAATATGAATGTGCTGCGGGACGAGAAGTATTCAGGCAGCTCGAAGTTAGTCAAAATTGTTGAGCGTATTTTAGAGTTTGATGAAAACCCAACGTATCAAACGGATTTATTAGGTGAGACAAAGGAAACGAGTGAGCTATCGGCTTTAATTGATGGCATATTAGGCGCAAATTCATTATTTGTTCAACAGGCAAGTGGCTTGGGGATTAAATCAGCCGATGATACTGAGGAAGAGCTGAATGAGGTTTTAAAGTTATTGCATGATACGTTGCTGAGAAAACGTGAAAATCCGTATGCTGTGAGTGAATTAAGAAATAAATTAATTGCACCGCCTTATGGTTTACCAGCATGTACTTTACCTCTCTTTGCCGCTGTTGCTATTCGGCAGGAGGTCAAACGTTTACGCTGGGGAAGTCAGAAAAAAGATGCTGAGTTTGCTAAAACTTTAGTGGATGCGTTTACTAAAGGGAGTAAATTAACAGTTCAGTTATTTGAGTTTAGTAAAAAGCAGTCAGCGATTTTATTTTTAGTGGGGCAATCGCTTAAGGTTGATAATTCTGATGAGCTACCTATTGAAGAGTTTGCCCCGCTTTGTGCAAGCGCTTTAAATGATTTTGTTAAAAACAAAGATGATGCGGTTAAACGCTCTAATGAATTAGGCTTGAAAACACAGCGTTTAGTTAAGTTTATTGAGGAAAGAGGTAATACGCCACAAGATTTAGCAGATTTCTTAATTGAAGCACTCGATGTAAAACAAGACCTACCTACTGTGAATGTACCTAAAATCATGGGAGCTATTAGAGAGGTCTTTGATGATTTTTCTCGTGTTGAGAATGTTAAGTTACATGAGATAAAAGTCTGTTGGACTGAAGTTTTTCCAGATAATAGCCAAGAGTGTGCTGCTATTATTTCTCGCTTACATTCTATTAATTCTCGTCAAGCAATTCAATTGATTGGCTTGCTAGAGGAGGCGGAAGTTGCAGATGATGTATCGCCTAAGGCCGTTATTCATCAGTTGCTAGCTAAAAAGTTTAGTGAGTGTTCAGATTCGGATATTGGCCGGTGTACCGGTGTATTAGAGTCCTTATTTGAGCAGGCAAGAATGCCTGAACCGGAAAGAAGGGAGCCAGCTAAAGAGAGTGTTCAGCCTTTTATAAATAATCAGCCTGATTATGCGGACTCTTCATCATTTGCAGATATATTTCCAGGGACAACAGTCCAGATCGATGAACCGCAACCGGTTGACGAAGTTAAGCGGAAAATTAGCATAGCGTTGCAACAGTCTGGGTTATCTAATCAGGATATTGTGAATTTACTTGAAAGCCTTTTACACGATTTTAAGGGGTGAGCTGAATGAGCGTTCAGTTTGTGTTTGACCCGTTTAATATTGATGCCAATGACGCTTTAATAGCCCATTACGATAAGGTGGATTCATTAAGGAATACCATTAATCAGCATTTAAAAAGTGATACTGTTGATGTTTTACGAGTGAAATTTAAGAGCAAAGCTGTTTTTAATAGTTTTAGCTATTTTGAAGGTTTAGAGGGTGTTTTTCCTACACAGCATTTAATTCCACGGGTTGTTTATCGTCATTTAGTGCAACAAAATTTACCTAACTGGTTGTCGGATGAGCTTATTATTCAATTAGCGTTATTGGATAATATACCGGAAGATCTAGCGGGTTTGAGTGTCGTTGACATTATTGTCATGAGTGTTGATTCAGGGTTTATGGTAAAAGATTTTGTGTGTTTTACACGGGTACTTCTTAAGCAGGGTAATGCATTTTGGGTGATATTTAAAGAAAGTGAGGTGCAGACTTATTTCGTCACCTATTTAAAACATGAGTTTAATTTATCAGAAGAGTTGTCAGAGCGATTCATTCATGACTTATTACAGTCTGAGTCTGTTCCTGCATTTATTGCTAGCCTCGCTTATGAGCAGCACCAAGAATTGTTGCGTAAAAATATTTCTAAATCCCACCTTAATATTGCCCTGCCAGCTAGGTCTTTATCAACCTTATTACTTGAATTACCTTTGTTGGCGCTATCTGAAGCGAGGGCAAAGGATTTACCTGTTAAGTGTATAGAGGCAATAGAAAGGTCTTATCGCTTAGTTGATAAAGGGGAGTTGGAAGTAACGGTCTTGGCTGATTTGGTTATTGCACCATGGCCATCAGTTTTAATGCGCTTAAATGAACTAGTACAGAATAATATAAGCTATATATCTGATGAGCTTATCAGTAAGTTGGCAGAGTTTGATGATGAGCTAGTCAATCAGTACGCTGTTGAGTTTTCTGAAATATTGGAGCGTTCAAAATTTGGGGTGTTATCTCAGAGCTCTACGATGAGTGAGGTGCATAAATGGAGCCAAGGTTATTTTTATTTTATCCGGCAGCAGTTTTTATCTGAGCAAGCTATTGATAATACTTTAAATTTAAGTTTTTCCAATTGGTTGCTCGCTCAGTCAGCACGTATCGCGCGCTCGAATTCGGATTGGAGGCAGTTTTCTACACGTGTTGATCAATACCTTGAGGAAGGGTATGTGGTTGTTGTGTGTATGGTTGATGCGCTTTCAGCCTTAAATCAGGATTTACTGCTTGAAAGTGCCTCTAAGGTTAATCAGCTATCTTTAGGGAGTGAAACTTTATTTTCGCCTTTACCGACCTTAACTGAAGTTGGAAAAATGGCGTTAATCACTGGAAAAGAGACCAGTAAGTTACCGAGTGATCAGGAAACTGCAATACGGCAAGTGTATGGTAAGTATTTACCTGAGCAGGATTCTTTGAGAGTGGTTAAGAGTTGGCAGGAATCAAAAAAAGAGCATATGAAAGAAGAAACAAATTTGCTGGTTTTTTTCGAGAACAGAATTGATGAACGCTTGCATGACTGCGTTGATTTTGAGAAGCATAGAAAGGATGTTTCATTGGTTTTAAGGCAGCTTATGGAGTCGATAGAGCGTTGGAGTAAAGATGCTGCTTATCTGCATAGGGATGTGGTTTTTTTAATTACCGCTGATCACGGTATGACGGTGACTCAGTCAAAATATCAGGGTGATAAATTAGGTGATACCAAAGAGCGAGTTTTTTTTGTGCCGAGTGATTATGGGCAAGAGCCAGAAGGTTTTGCATTCATTAATGCCGGTGGAAAGAAATCTTATTTGGTGCCTAAGGAAAGAGTGGGGTTAACGGATGACGCGTTATTAACACATGGTGGGTTAACGCCTGAGGAAGTATTGGTTCCATTTGTTACGCTCTCTTCCAAACACGCTGAAGCAGGTGTCACACCACTCAGGGTCAATATTTTAAGTGAAAAGTGCCAGCGTATTAATGATAAATTGTGGCAAATTGAGGTTGAATTAGTCGCAGATGTTTTTGTTGAAAATATTAAATGGAAATTCAAGTTCCCTCTTATAGGCGAGGCATCAACAACAGCAATGTCTAAAGGGAAATCTCGTCGCCTGCTTCTAAACTTTTCTTCCGATAACGAGCAGGTCGGTATGATTGAATTAGCCATAGAGCTAAGTTATGACAGAGAGGGAGCGCATGAGGTTAATTCAAAAGTTTTTTCTTGTTTTTTACCTGAGCCATTAATTAGTAAAGATTCGGCAACACAAGGTTTTGAGGGAATGTTTTAGATGATTAATAAAGAAGAATTAGATACTAAAATACTAGAAAATTTTAGTGAACTGACGATTGATAAAGCGTTGGTCAGGCAATTAAAAATTCGTGATAAGCGAACGATTCCGAGTTTTGTTGAAGAGTGGCTGATTTCACGCTTTCAAGAGCCAAATAAATCAAATGCTGAGGTATATAACGATATTACAAGCTTTATGAGCCAGCATTTACCCGCAAAAACTGAAAAGGAAAAGATTAAATATCAATTGCAGCTAAACGAGTCAGTTGTTTTGTTAGATCGCTTTGATGCAAGAATTGATATTAAAAATGACCGAAAGTTGGTAGCTATCCCCTGTATTGATGAACGTAATGCACATGTTACCAGTGATGTTTTAGAGCAGAATGATTCACTGTTAGAAGGTGGGCAGTGGGGGGCTGGGCGGCTCGCTATACGAGAGGAAGGGAAGACCAAGGTAATTGAGTTAATAGAATTTCATCCTATGCAGTCGGGTACGGTACGCTTAGAGCAATTAATTAATGCAAGAAAGGAGTTCAGTACGCGAGAGTGGATAGCATTATTACTACGAACTATGGGATATGAACCTTCCGCTTATAGTGATGAACAGCAAAATAATGTGTTGTTGCGATTACTGCCATTAGTACAAAATAATTTGAACATGATGGAGCTAGCCCCTAAAGGAACGGGGAAGTCATTTATTTATTCAAATTTGAGTCGTTATGTATGGCTGAATAGTGGTGGGGCTTTAACTCAAGCACAATTATTTATGAACCTGTCTACTAAGGAAGTGGGGCTTATTGGAAAATATGATTTATTAGTTTTAGATGAAGGGCAGTCAATTAACTTTAAAGGTGCGGATGATATTCATGCCAAATTTAAAGATTTTTTAGAGTCTGGACAATATAGTGTAGGTCAAGAGAAAGTGACTAGCGAATGCGGTTTGATTGTATTGGCTAATATTGGTATTCATGAGGGTATGCCTCGGCAGTCAGATTATATTAAAAGCTTACCTGAGATGTTCCATGACGATGCCTTGTTGGATCGTTTTCATGGCATTATTCCTGGCTGGAAAATACCACGCTTTACAACTGAATCTGCTGCACAAGGTTACGGTATTAAGGCTGATGTTTTTGGACAATATTTACATCAGTTACGTTTAGTTAGCCATGTTGAGTTTCCGTATGGTGCAGTGCCTACCCTCAAAGGGGATAGTCGTGATGTAAAAGCGGTTACTCGATTGGCTTCAGCGTTGTCTAAATTATTGTTGTTAAATCCTGATGATCCAGATTATGAAGAGTATGTTATGGCCCCCGCTATGGATTTAAGGCAGCGAGTAAGAGATCAATTAGCTGAGCTTAACCCGAGTGAATTTGGTGGGGATAAGCGAGTGATGAATTTGAGTAGCTAGCTTTCACTCGAATATGAATGCAGAAATATATTTTTAATAAAATTTAAGTGAGTTATGTAGGAGTCAAACATGGATTTGAAAGGCGCTGAAGTAAGAAATTTTTATAAACTAAGTTGTGACATTGGTACAAATGATGAAACGATTGGGGAGATTCGAATCCCGCATTATCAACGTCCTTATAAGTGGGATAAGGCTATTGTTAAACAGCTTTTAGACGACTGGAGTATGGAAAACCAAAAAAATGATGGAGGTGAGTATTTTGCTGGCTCCATTGTTACGGTGAGTACATCCAAAGATAATGTACTCTTACATCAGCTAATTGATGGGCAGCAACGGTTTACAACAATTTATTTAACCAATTTTCTACTTTTTCTTTTGTTACGCACGACTATACGAGAGGCTTTAGTTGGTAAGCAACAAATTAAGATATCCGGATTATTGAATAAATTTAATACATCAATAAAGTACGCCGTTACAAAAGATATACCTAAGATTATCGATATAGATGAGCTAGAAGAATCCTTTGAGGCTGGGAGTGATTCAAATGAGGCTGCGTTACAAGGTATATTAGACAAATATCTAGCTACTGTTTACTTGCCTAGTGAGCCAGAGTCCGAAGATGGCTTTTCTGAAAGGTATACTGCAAAACTGTTAACGTTTACTGAAGTTTACTTGCCTAGGTTATCGTATGACCGTAGCTCTTATAATTTATCTTTATGTAAGGCTTTATCAAGAATTGTTGTTACAAGTGATAGCCAGCATGCATTAGAAGTTAGGGTTGACCGGACTAACTTAACCAATGAATGTATTGAATCAGTGTATCTAAACGCTGTAGAGCAAATTTTTACTTCGCTTGTTGAAATTAGTAAAGAGAGAAGTAAGGGTAAAAAGCTTTCTCCATTTAAAACCTCACTTTCAATTATTGACTCTGCTGTTGCATTTCTGGAAGGGGTTAAACTCTGTGTTATTCAAACAGGAAACTCTGAGGATGCCTATACTTTATTTGAGGTATTGAACGATCGATCTTTGGCGTTAGATGACCTGGACTTGGTGAAAAATCAATTTTATCGCTCCTTATGTATTTCTAGTAAAAACACAAATATTAGTGATGAAGATATTGATAAGGAAATTGTTGCTAGGGAAGAGCAGTGGGGAGACAAGGTTTTTAAAAATAATACGGATACAAATAATAAATTAATTGCCTTTTTAGCAACAACTTATTTAACTGGATCCACGAAAATAGGGTTGAAGTCCCATGATAAATTTAGGGATGAAATTAAAGCTTACCTGAATAATTATGAAGATAGGTATTCATGTGACGATTTACATAAAGACTTTTCTGTTTTTGAGTGTATCCGACAATTACTGGATATATTCGAGGTAAAAGCTAATGGGCGAGCAAATAAAGCGCTAGAGGCAGAGTTTTCAAATAAAACTGATACTTATAAAACGGTGCATTTGCTTCTTGCCTTAGGACATGAAGGGGTTTTGTCTGGACTTGTTAGTTTTATTTTGCAATATATTAAGTTAAACCATACTTCGGTGTTTGATGTTGATATTGCTAAAAAGGTTTTAGTTGAATTAGTTAGTGATAATACTAAGTACTCAGCAGTGCATGACCAAGCTAATATTTTCTGGAAAACGACCTTAATGGCTCCTGACTATAAGCCAGCTAAAGAGGTTGCAAATCATATTATTCAAGTTAATAAGGTAGGATCAGAATCGCTAATCCCAAATAGTGTAAGCCTTGATAAGAAGGTCTTAGAAAGCTGGTTAACCCCTTGGCGTTATAGAAGTAATGAAGTTAGAGTAAAGGTTTTATTTTGCCGCTTATTGCAGTTAAATATTGATAGTAATGGGAGTTTGAACCAAGCAGCATTTTATCTAAACCTTAAACAAAAGGAAATTCAAGATATGCATCTTGACCATATGGAGCCTTCGACCCCCGAAGGGGCGGTACAGTCTGCATATTACAAGTATGGAGAAATATCTCGCGATGATGATGTGAATGCTTTAGGAAATATGTTTCCAATGCTTGGTAGTGAAAATATGGCTAAATCTAATAAGCCTATGTATACCTCTTTTGATTTTTTGGATAACTCAGGGCTAGAAGCTCATTGGTTGAGAGCAGGAACTAAGGATCTATTTGAGAAGTATCATGTCGAGAAAGGTGAGGTTAAAGTGCCTACTCAGGAGTTTTTTGTAGAACGTAAAAAATATTTAATAGATAAGTTTTATGAAGCAATACTTTTGGTATAAATTAATAGAGTTGTTCTTTTGGATATCCATTAATAATCAATAGTTTATATTTTTATATGGAGTTTATT
>JAUVAA010000129.1 GCA_030591965.1 bacterium | reverse complement strand
GAAATTTGCCAATCCGACGTGCGCTAGCAGCGCGCGAGGGAGGCTAAAATTTTATCCCGACAGCCGTCAAGTCATTGGGAGGGCTTAACTATGCGGGTTTTGTGCATAGTTGAGTTTGACGCAGGAAGAACTGGGGCTCCCATAATTCGCTCCGTATGTGAATGAATATTTGGCGACAGGAGTCCCAAGTATTTCATGAGGTAGGATGGCGCGCCAGCAATACAGGAAATGATTATGAATACCCCTAAAAACACTCAGCTACACCAAGAACTACGTGAAGAGTTTGCACAGTTACTAAGCGTAGCTATCAATAAATTACCAGGTGATGTTTCACCAGAAATTGCAGGTAAATTTTTAAGCACAGCTCCACGAACATTATCTATTTGGCGTTGTACTGGCCGCTATAACCTACCTTATCTAAAGATGGGGCGAATGGCGCGCTATAGAGTTACCGATCTAGTTAAATTTAAAGCCTCCAGAATGCGCGGGCACACTGGGGAGCTAGTTTAATGTCTAATTTAGCAACTCAAAACACTCAAATAATGTCTTCAATTGAAATTTCAGAATTGGCAGTAAAACAGCATAAGCATGTTTTAACTGATATACGAAACATGCTTAAAGAGCTAGAAATTGACGCTGCCGAATTTTCGGCAACGCAAAAATATGGAAATAACAATATACGTGAAATATTTAATCTAAACGAGGAATTAACATTAACGTTAGTCTCTGGCTATAACCTAAAAATGCGTAATGCGATTATCAAGCGATGGAAAGAACTTGAAGAACAAGAAAAAAGAGCAGTACCACAAAACTATTCAGAAGCTTTGCAGCTTGCTGCAGATCAAGCAAAAGAGCTTGAAATCATTGGAGAGCAAACAAAACTTAATGCCCCTAAAGTTGAATTTGCAGACATTTTAACGAAAAGCACCCATACCAGGTGTGTTCGGGTATGGGTTAAAGGCATGAAGTCTGATTATGGCTTGCGTGTTGGCGAGCGTGAAGTATTTAAGTGGCTGCGCGATAAAAAATATATTTTTAGAGATAGGTCGTTAGGTAATTTACCTAGCGCAAAGTATGAGTCGAGTGGGTTAAGCTATTTCTCTTTAGCTGGAATAGAAGATAGTAAGGGGGTGGTGCGTCAATCATTGCAGGTCACAGGTAAAGGTATGTTTGCTTTGACAGGTAAGGTTGTAGAACACTTTTCTAATGAAGTTGAGCTATGAGCATCAATCATACTCAGTTAAAAGCACAAAGCATTAGCGAATTAATGTACTCAATAAACGTATGCAATAAGCTCTCAGGCATTATGAGACGGCAATTAAATAGCGATATACCCACTGATGCTGCTGGTATAAACGAGTTAATTACTCTATTTAACGTGGGTGGGCTAGAGGCGGCAATACAGTATTTAAGTGCACTTACTGACACTCATGTTGATTGGATTGAAAAGAACAGTACTGATAAGCAGGCATGAAAATAGCCCCATAACTCAATGAATTAATGGGGCTATTTAATCCGCGCTATACTTCTAAACCACAATAAAAGTATAGCGCATTATGGATTATTTCGCCCTGTGAAAAGGTAAAAATAATGAAAAACTTATCAAATAGATCGATGTCACAGCGTACCAAACTATTAGACTACTTGCGTATAAAGCATTTAATGACACTTACTGCACGTTCTGAACACCCATCCGCACGCGATCAGGAGCTACGCGAACAAGGTCATCATATTTGTACCAACTGGGAAACAATAGATACTGGGCAAGGCAAGCATCGTGTTGCAAGTTATATTTTGCTAGGTGGTTATCATGGCTAAGTTACCCCCTTATGCAAAGTATATTCCAGAAAACCAAGATTGTATTATTGTCTGTACAGGTTCAGCCGCTTGGAAACGCGCCAAATCAGTTACTTGGATGGGACATTTATCTAAAACTTTACTCCCTTTGAGTGATGATATTAACGCCTATCGGTGGAGCTTTGCCTATAACAAAGATGTGGTGCTATTTACACACGGAACAGAGGAAAGCTACAGCCGCTTAATTGAATTATCGCGAGCATTATTACAGTATGGAGCGTTAATGGTGTTGTGGTGCATTCCACGTTACCCAGTGAATAAATTTGTTAGCAAGGAGGGCATATAAATGTTAAATGATGAAGCTCTAGGCAATAATGATTTTGCCCTTGATACGAAAAGTAATGAAAACTCCGACACCTTCGACACCACCAGCACTGACGAAGCTTTGAGTCAGCACGAGAACCAACATCAAGCAAGCACCGCAATAGATAAGCTTAAAGATTCGCTGTTATCTGAAAAAATAGCAGACGCATTAAAAACAAAAATTGCTCACTGTGATATTAGCAATGAATGGTATTTATCAAGCAAAGGTGTGTGGCGTAAAGCGACTAAAAACAAAGTGCTAAAAATTATTCATCGTGAGCTAACCAAGCTATTACATGAAGGCTATAGCATTCAGAAAATAAACAATATTGAGTCATTTTTAAAGCTAATATTGGGTGTTGAATCATGGACACAAGACCCCAATTTGCTACCTTTGAAAAATGGTATTTTAAACCTTAAAAAGCGTGAGTTGTTGCCCTATGGCAATACGTATAAATTTACTTGGCAATTACCTTATGACTATGAGCCTGAGGAAAAAATAGACATCATTCACCAGTGGCTCAAGGAATCGACCTATAACGATATTGAAGTGATTAATACCATTAGATCATTTTTTAAAATTGCTTTAGCCGGGGGTAATCTACAAAAGTTCTTGGAGGTCGTGGGTGCAGGTGGCACAGGTAAATCCACATTAACTAGATTACTTAATATGCTGGTGGGTGAAGATAATTGTACGACAACCGACTTGAAGAATTTAGAAGAAAATCGCTTTGAGAGTGCAAAATTATTTAACAAGCGCCTCATTATTATTAATGACTCATCTCGTTATGGTGGCGAAGTATCTGTATTAAAAGCACTGACAGGTGGTGATTTAATCCGTTTAGAAAAAAAGAACCAACAGCAAGAAAATAGCTTTGTTTATTTTGGTGTGGTCATGATTGTCGCTAATGAAGCAATCCAGTCTAGTGATTACAGTAGCGGCTTGGCGCGTAGACGAATGCCTATTTATTTTAATAAACGAGTCACTGATGAAGATAAAGAAAAATGGAGCGCGTTAGGCGGTATTGAAAAGGCGATGCAACCAGAGATACCAGCCTTATTAAATTGGGTATTAGAAATGCCAGATCATGAGCTAAAAAAGACCTTAGACAGTATCAACAGTGGTTTAAATGATTCACAACGAATGCATATGGTGAACACTAATAAATTAGCCGCTTGGATTGATGATTGCTTAGTTATTAAAGAAACTCATGAGGTTTATGTAGGAGGATCAGCACTTAACTTAAAAGACCAAGGCGAAATTGATTTACTGGTTAATACAAAGCTTTACCCTAATTATGAGCAATGGTGTGCTGATAATAAAGTAAAACCTATCGCGGTACAGCGGTTTTCTAATAATCTGATTGATATGTCTGAGCTACTAAAAATAAAGATTGAAAAAACACCACGCGATAAAAACGGGCGCAAAATAAAAGGCTTTGCCATTCGTAAAGATGAACACTTAAATTATTTAACCCCTGTCACTCAATGCTCATTAAATGCTGAGGAATGCCGTAACGATGTCGAAGTAGGTGCCTTTGAAAGCCTTGTTAGTGCTGATGGTGTCGAAGATGCTGGAGTTTATTGAAACTATGAAAATTACTTTATCAAATCAAATAAAAATACAGACCACGCCTGATATTGAAAAGCAGATTATTGAGCAATTTACCTTTGCTAATCCCAAGTATCAGGACGCTATTAATTTCAACAGAAGCACACGCGGTATTGATCGGGATATTTGCCTATGTAATCCAGTGGAAAACAAACTTATAGCCCCTATGGGGTTGCTGAATTACTTGCTACAAAACTTTACCCCAGAAGTAATCGACCAACGCACAATGGTAGAGACTCATATTCCCTTTACGGGCGAATTAAGACCCTACCAAGCGCAATTTGTTGATGATGCCATTATTGCTAAAGGTGGTGTGATGGTTGCAGCTACAGGCGCAGGGAAAACAGTATCAGGCATTGCTTTAGCTTCACGGTTAAAACAGCGCACCTTGATCTTAGTTAAATCTAAAGACTTAGCCGCTCAGTGGATTGATGCAATTAAACAATTCACAGGATTAGATGCTGGGCTGATTGGTGGTGGTAAATGTAACGAGGGGGAACAGTTCACTATTGGGCTTACGCAAACTTTAAGTAAACGTGATTTATCCGAGCTTAATTATGGCCTTGTGATTGCAGACGAATGCCCACAACCTGCCAGCAAGCCAAGCCTTTAGCGTAATGAATGGCCTTAATTGTAAATATCGGTATGGATTAAGTGCTACACCACAACGGCGCGATAACATGGAATTTATGATTCACGGGGCTATTGGTGACGTATGTGCAGAAATCAAACAAGATCAGCTTGATGGGAAAGTGTTACCAGTTCATGTATCAGCCATTGAAATGCCTTTTGATGCTGATGTAGAAAGCTGGACTGAGTTCTTAGGTGTATTGGTAGATGATGAGCAACGCAACCAAGTCATTATTGATCGAGCGATTAAAGCCTCAAAAACAATGGGAACAGTCATTTTATGCGCCCAGGTGAGGCATTGTGAGTTATTAGAATCAATGTGCCGTGATTATGACGTACATGCCTTGGTACTGCATGGTCAATTACCCGCAAAAGTCAGAGTTGAACGAATGGCTAAAGCGCCAGAAGCGCCGCTAATTATTGGTACATTATCTTTGCTGAGTGAAGGAATAGATTTACCTCACTTATCAGCCTTAATTTTTGGCGCGCCCGTATCAGCAGTTATTGAGAAAGAAAACCCAGCGGCTACCCGGTTAATTCAATCAATCGGAAGATGCCGAAGGCCATACCCCAATAAAAGCAAAGCGTATGTACTAGATATTATTGATGGGTGCGGTTTTGGTGTATCGGCATGGAGTAAACGCGCCACTATTTACCAACAGCAGGGCTTTGAAGTAAGGCAATGACCTGTTAAAAACTCGAATGATCTATTAAATCAAGTATCGTTTCAATTTTTCCAGCGGCTTTTAATAGGGCGTAAACGTCCATACTTTCAACTTGCAAATTATCGTTTACGAAACTGGATAAATAAGTTTCAGAGTTTGGTTTTACTTCATTTTTATGACAAACAAGATAGTCAGACTGACTCAGCCTCTAACTCTTTAATCATATGCGACAATCCACGCCGGTCGGGTATATTTAAAAACTTATCAAACCCTAAATGTCCTAAAAATAAATGCGCTAATTCATGTGCCAAAGTCGCAAACTGAATATTTGCATCATGGTTTTTATTCAGCCTAATTAAATAGTCAGGCTTTTCCTTTTTCTCAGTCGATTGTTTTTTGATGTCTATATCATGTACCGGCCTTTGTATATGCCCGGCATGACCATCACTATATTCAATCAGTTTAACCTCGATGCCTTTTTTACCCAACTTTGCTATACAAGCCTTTATGGTTGATTCGCACATCATTCCCTTAGCTCGAAAAGCACTCGCTATATCCCTAGGAAAATCGCTCCCTTCAGTGTCATCAACATCATAAACCAGTGCAATAGGTGTAAAAGGTCATAAAATCAATAAAGGTCTTGCACCCTCAACCACCCTGCGATTAAACCGATCATTCCAGTCACTTTCAGAAGCAGAAAAGCGTAAGCCCTTCTTTTGAATATTCAGTAACATGGCATTAAAAGATGCAAAATTTGGAAGCTTAATTAATAAAATCCAGCAATTCCTGAAAATCAGTGCCATCCTTATAAAGTTTGGACTGATCAAGTAGATTCGTTAATACGGATATTTCATTTTTTTGACTAAAATCGTCCATAACTTAAATCCTTGTGAAGTCAAATAACACGCAACTTAGGTGGTCGCTATTGCTTGATGCTTAATACTGAGGAAATGAAAAACAAGGTTTTATTAAGCACCTAATAAAAAGTCATTTGGGATTTAGAGCCAAACTCCTCTGAAATATAAGCAATAGTATTTTTCAACTCATCTCGAAAATATAACTTGAAAGGAGACCATTCGCGCTCGTCGCTTAACTGGGTTTGTATTACGGATTCAATGTCACCCCTCAGAATACCTAATATATAAGTACCTTCCTCCACACTTAACTAATGCTCCTTATCATCGACTCTTAATAACAAATAAGTCCCCATTACTAATAGCATTACCATCAGCAAAGACTCTTGAGTTATTTCTAAAGAATACAGTCCCCACCACCACAATAAGCCCACTAAAACACTCAAAAAAAAAGAGTAAAGAATACTAATTTCTGATTTATACTTTAGCTTATACAGGGTTGCTGGCATGAAACCTGCTGCCACAGGTAGAAAACTTAGCGTAAAATTTATTAAACTATCCAGCATATCACTTCCATTTCATTGGTTTTACTCGTCTCAAAGCAATGTTTGCGCCACTTTTAACTTATTGTTTTCATAGACCTATGGTGTTTTTAGTGTGCGGTATATAACCTATTTGTTAAAAAAGTATGGCATATAACACATTTTGTAAAATTAAAGGCTTTACTCTTATTGAGTTAATGGTCGTCTTAACCATTGGAATTGCATTAACAGGTATTGCAGTTAAATCTGCTTCTGATTTCGCATTTGTCGCTAGATATGAGCAAACAAGTGAAATGGCCACTAGGATTAAGTCGGCTATTATTGGTAGTCCGGGAAAATATATTAATGGTCAACCTGATATAAGTGGCTATGTGGCTGATATGGGGCGAACTCCTGAGTATTTAAGGGGTTTACTGCAGGCTGGGTATTGTAGGACTGCTGGAAATGTTTATGTTGCCCAGCCAAGTTCAGCGCTATGTGTCGGCAACGTATGGGATTGGGCTGAAACGCCTTGCGTAAATAAAGCAGACACAGCTGTTGCCTCAGGGTTCAATACCGAAGCTACGTGCACACCATCTACCACATATCAATGGATTGGGGTTAGTTTTGATAGCGCAAAAAAGCTAAAACACGGCTGGAATGGACCTTACTTACAAACCTCAAAGTTAGCAGGTAACAATGCAGCGTTAGGGGATGGGTGGGGGAATTCCTCAAGCGATAATCAATACGGGTGGATTCTTGGCTTAGCATCCAATGTTGGTGACACACTTAGCATAAAAAGTAAAGGAAAGGATCAGCTTACAAGTACTGACGGATGTTTAGTTTACGAAGATGATTGCGCTTATGAAATACCTGGAAATTTGTACACAAAAAACGTAGGCACATTGCCCTTGGCGCTTAAAATTAACGCAGATGAAACCGCTTTACCCTCTTATATATCTCCATCCTTAACTGGTTTTTGCACTGATACTGACCCTACTTACACTGATCTGGCTACTTGTAATCTCATTGCGAATAGAAACTGGGATAACTCTATTTCAAAGTGCTTAAAAACGGATGACACTATAACCACTGAAGCTGCATGCAGTACCTCCATCAGGCGATGGGATACAGACCTGAGTGTGTGCCTACAAACTCTTGCCTCATCAACGCAAGTTGATTGTGTTAATACTTTATTAAATAAATGGGAAGTAAAAATAGTCACCCCAGCACCACCAGTGCATCCAACTCAAAATATCTGCATGAGAATTCATTTCAGAGTTGATGGAGCAATCCAATCTATTACCAGTACAGATCAGCCATCAATCACCAGAAATGGATCTGAGCAAGACTTGTCTTTTGACTTTTCCTCTACGGCTGTTCCTAGTGGAATTAATGCAATGGGCATATATGTATACGGAACCTGTTCTGTTTTAACTTATAAAATGCAAAAAGAGTGTGAGGATAATTCGGAGACTTGGACTTCATCTGCATGCTCTAATAATGAGTACCCAACAGGCCATGCCGTCCAGCATGTAACCTTTGCACCTTATAAATCTATCGATAATTTAATTTGGTAAACACGCTAACTAAAGGCAGCGTGTATTAAGCACAGAGTAAACACTATGAAAATTAAGCAAGCAGGCATGACATTAATAGAAATATCCGTTGTTTTATTGATTTTAGTCGCTCTGGCAGGATTAGCGCTGCCCTACGTTTCTGGCATAAGTAGCTCTAGCCTATGCAAAGCCACAGACATGACCCTAAGTAATACAAAAAAAGCGATTATGGAGGGGTTTTATATAGATACGCTGGGTTATTTTCCAAAAGCGACAAAATCAACAACGGCAGATTTTAATTTAACTTACTTGTTGGAAGATTCAGCGGCTGTCTGGGGTGCATTTAACCCTGAGACAAGACTAGGCTGGAATGGCCCTTACTTAGACTTGGGAAGAAAGTTAACGGCTGATAATCTTACATCTACTACTCTTACTAATACCAGCTCAGGCTTTGTACATGTTGCTTTAACAACTAGTAATTTTGCCGTATTTGACGGCTGGAATCACCCCATTATTTTACAAAAGCATAGTACAGATGACTTTCGCTTAGTTTCTGCTGGCTTTAATGGTGATCTTGAAACGAAAATAACAGATACCGTCATAGGTGGAGATGATAGGGTTTTATATGTTAACAAGCCTTCTCCTGTAACTAACTCAAGTTGCGGCTAAAATTATAAGTTCTTGATAAATTAACCTTGCACTCAAAAGGTAGTCTTAAATAATGACAACCCTAACCCATCTTCGTCACTTATATAGTCACTTCTCCATTATTTCAATGAGTTAAATTTTTCAATCGGTCTCAGTTGGCACTACAGATTTCATATCGACAATTGTCTTAAGTTTTCCTATAGGGTCG
>JAUVAA010000053.1 GCA_030591965.1 bacterium | reverse complement strand
TTATACGTGTTTTACTTCCCTTGTTTATGGATAAAGCATTTATAGGATGTGCCGACGCAGGAGGCGCATCGATGAGCTATTGATGCGCTTCGTTCCTCAGCACATCCTATGGGTTTTATTTATTTTATAGCCAATAATCAGGGTAGTAATTTCCTTAATAAATAGTCTTTTTCGACAGCCTAGACTGATACGTAATTAAGATAAATCTTCTTTTTTCATTGTTATAAAACCACAATCCTCCAAAATCGTATACAAACACGGCACAACAAATAGCACCAATAAAGTTGAACTGATAATCCCAAATACAATACTAGTTGCTAGTGGAATTAAAATCTGCGCTTGGGGGCTTTGTTCAAATAATAACGGCGTTAAACCAACCACTGTGGTTAACGAGGTTAATGTCACCGCTCGAAAACGTTCACTACTCGCTTTTGCTGCCGCTGCATGTGGGCTCATATCTGCTCGAATATGCTTTTTGACAAATTCGACTAATAAAATTGAATCGTTGACGACAATTCCCGCTAAAGAAACAAAACCTAATAATGATGGCATGGTAATATCCAGCCCCATGATTAAATGCCCAAAAATCACACCGATAAATGCTAAAGGAATATTGGCCATGACGAGTACGGGCTCAACATAAGAACGAAATTGCAGGCTGAGTAAAATAAAAATACCGACTAACCCCATTAACATGCTTTTACGCATAGAGTTACGCGTCAGTGGGCCCTCTTTTATTTCTCCTTCAAAAGAAAGGCTGATGTCAGGGTAGCGTTGTTTAAAGTCAGTGAAAAACGTGGCTTCCATATCATTAAAAACGGCTTGGGTATTATTCAATGAAGCATCAATATCCCCATAAATAGTCACTGCACGTTGGGCATTAATGCGCTGCACGCGTGAAAAATCCCGATTAACACTAATATCTGCCACATTGACTAGCGGAATCATCGCGCCAGTTTGTGGGTGAATAATTGGGAAATTGTCAAAATCGGATAACTCGTCTTTTGACGCATCATCCAATTTTACGATTACTTCGTAAATTTCTAAATTAATAGAGGTTTCTAAGACTTCAATACCTTGATAAGCGGCGCGTAATTGTGCGGCTATTTCTTGAGAGGTTAAGCCCAACGCATACGCGCCTGATTTGAGCTTTAAGGTGAATTCAGGTTTTCCGGGGCGTAGATCATCCATTAAGTTACTGATACCAGGGTAGCCGGATAGCCATTTTTGCAGCTGATGCGAGGCTTGCGAAAGTGCATTTAAATCATCGCCTTGCAAACGGATATAAATAGCACGACCTGCCGGACTTATTTTAGGCTCTTTAATGCTGATATTTAAGGCTTCGGGTACGTCGCCCAGTTCGGTACGCCATTGCTGAGAAATTTGATTAATAGAGAGCTTGCGTTGCTCGCCAGAAAGCAGATCAACACTGAGTGTAGCGAGATGCGCGCCGCCTTCAAAAGCATCCATATTCATTCCGTAATGTACGGTCAGACCTAGGATTAATGATGCTTGATATTCTTCTTGGTAAGCTTTATTAACAGTTTGTAAGCTGTTGTTAATTTTTTCTACTGTGCGTTGGGTTTGTGCTAAAGAACTGCCCACAGGCATCAATATACGCGCTTGTAATAAATCTCCTTCCACATCGGGAAAAGCAGAAAATTTAACTACGCCTGACACTAATAAACTGACCGATAAGATAAACACACCAACGACAGAACCGATAAATAGGTAGCGGTAAATAATCAGTTTTTTTACCCAGCCATTGACTTTTTTGTGCAGCTTTTCAAAAGCATCGGCAAATTGTTGTCTGATTTTGGGGATAGGCTGATCCGCACCTTTTTGCAATGAGTGCTGTAGGTGATGTGGAAGAATTAAAAATGCTTCCACTAATGAAATCGAAATCACAGAAATCAAAACGGCAGGAATGGTATACAGCAGTTGTCCTATATCGCCATTGAGAAATAATAAGCCGACAAAAATACACAAGGTAGTGACATAAGAAGACAGTACGCCATTTTTTACTTCCATCGTGCCATCAATCGCGGCTTGTATCGCTGTTTTACCCAATGAAATATGCTTACCGATGCTTTCACTAATAACGATGGCATCGTCCATGAGAATACCTAGTGCTAAGAGCAATGCGACCATGGACAGCATATTAATACTAATGCCCCATTGCACTAATAAAAAGGCACTCGCTAAAAAAGAAACCGGTAAGCCCATGACCACCCAAAATGCATAACGGGTACCAAAAAATAACCACATAACGATAAACACCAAGAGCAAACCTTGCCAGGCATTGGTAAGCAGCATGGCAATACGGTCGTTGACGATACTGGTAAAATCCTGCGTTAAGTTAAATTGTACTTGCGCCGGTAAGCGTTGTTGTTCATCGCTAATAAATTGTTTAACGGTCTCTAAAATACGCAAACTATCATCTTGGGTATTTTTGCGGATTTTTAAAAAAGCGGTGGGTAAGTTGTTATAGGTTGCCTGATCTTCTGCTTTTTCAAAGGTATCAATAATCGTAGCGATATCACCTAAGCATATCTCATTACCATGCTCGCCTTTAATGATGACTAACTCTTTGAGTTCATTGGGCGAGCGACGCTCATCATTGACGCGAATTTGATAATCACGCTCCGCAGTTTGAATTTCTCCCGTGGGTAAATCCAGATTTTGCTGGGCAATACGTGTGGCAATGGTTTGTAAGCTCAGTCCGTAAAGACGCAATTTATCTTGCGTTAGCTGGATTTGAAATTGACGCTTGGAAAAGCCTTCCACACTGACTAAAGGAATACCGGGTACGCGTAAAATGCGTTGTTTAATATCTTCGGCGAGGTCTTTTAATTCGGTTTTCGGTAAATCGGCACTGAGCGCAATCGTAACCACATCTTGCGTACGGCCTAATTCGCGAATAATGGGTTCTTCGCTATCAATAGGGAAATTATCGATTTCATCAACCGCACTGCGTATATCGTTGGTGAATTGTACAAAATCGCCGCTTTCTTGCATTTTAACGGTGGCAATCGCTAAAGATTGGCGCGCTTCACAGCGGACTTCATCAATAAAGCTGGTGCCATCAATCGCATCTTCTAGCGGGCGACAAAGTTTTTGTTCGATCTCCAAAGGCGTTGCGCCGGGGTAGACGATTTTAACTTCGATTTCGTAGTGTTTGATTTCTGGGAAAGTTTCGCGCTTCAGTGTGGGTAGCGTGACTAAGCCCAAGACAATCAGTAAGCCCATTAATAAATTGGCTGCGGTTGGGTGCAGAATAAAATAACGAATCATATTATTGCTCCTGTGCCCAGTTTTCAATACTTTGCTGTAACTCTGATTGCTGAGTTACTTTAACTTGCATACCGCTTACCGCCGGAAAGACATCGGATACAATCAGTGTTTCACCTGCCTGTAAGCCTTGAGTTAATAGCACCATCTTGCCTTGTACTTGTGGGTTTTTAACCGCTCGGCGTTTTAATTGAGCATCCTTATTGACGATATAAATTTCATTTTCATGCAGGGCATCGCGGGGAATCGCATAAAATATTTTGGCTTTACCTTGTAGTAGGATTTCGGTGTACATCCCCTGCATTAGCGGTGGATTTGTGCCGGGAATAATATTTTGATACGGGTTATCGACGCTGATGACAATACCTAAAGTGCGCGTAACAGGATCGAGCTGGCTGCTAATACGCTCAACATTCGCCGGCCAATACGGCGTTTGATTATCAGCAAGGCGGACTTTTGCTGTTAGGCCGAGTTGCTGGAAAATATCGCTAGAAAAGCCCGACAAAAAAGCTTCTTTGAGTAACGCTTCATTGCCTCGAAAACCTTTCGCTAAGGATCTGAAGTGCTGTAAGGAAAATTGCGCATTAATTAAAATTTTATCGGTAGTTTGCGCGCTAAATAATAAGCTGCCTTTGGCAATATATTGGTTTTCCTCAACCACGCGCTCAGAAATGCGCGCGTTAAAGGGCAGTTTAATTTCGGTACGTTTAATGTTTAATTCTTGTGTTATTACCAGCGATTCGGCATTCGCTAGTGCCGCCCGAGCACTGGCTAATTGTTGCGGTAAAGTTTTAAGCTGACTTCTTAACTTTTGCACTTCTTGTTGTAAGCGTAAAACGCTGGACTGTTGATTGTCGCGACTCGATTTTGAAATGGATTGCTTTTTAACTAAGGATTCTATGCGGGCTAATTCAACTTGTGCCAGTTTTAGCTTTTTTTGGACTAATTTGAGATCGGCTTGAACATTGTTTTTCTGTAGTTCGATTTCTCTGACTTTAGCTTGATTGCTGGTGACAGTGCTTTGTGCTTGCTGTAAGGCTAACTGATAATCTTCGGGATCAATACGCATAACAACCGTATCTTTTTGTAAAAGAGCACCGTTACGTAATTGCGGGTGTACGTAGCTAATTTTTCCAGATACTTCTGCTTTAGAGGCCAGCGAAATATCCGGTTCAACGGTACCAAAACCTATAATAGCGGGCTTGATGGCATAAGGCTTTACTTCAATAACATTAACCGGCGTGATTAGGCCTGCACTGGGTTCATGTGCCATTTTTGGTCGTGATTTGATAATGACAATTGCTATTATCAAGCAGGCAATAATAGCGATAGGGAAAAAACGGCGTAGGGTGAGGTCTTTTAGGAAAGGCATAGGCTTATTTAGGTGGGATTTTGTAGGTTGGGTTAGATTTTTTATTGCGAAGCATTAAAAAAGGCTATGTACTAATTAAGTGTTGGTAATTATCTAAGCTGTTGTTTTTAAATATGGAATAGTAATAGGCAAATACCCGTAATCATTGGTCCTTGAGTCTGACCAACAGCTAATGCAGACATAGCCTTAAAAAACGTAATTTGATAAGTCATTGAATTGTCAAATTCTGGGTTATTAATTTTTTAGGCTTAGAAAATTTTATTAATAAACCCCGAAATATCTATAATCTCTTTCATGCAAAGTGAATGTTGCATCGGGTATTCATGCCAGCTAATCGGGTAATTCATCGCTTTTAAGTCGTTAAAAGCTTGTTTGGCTATGGGTAGGTGAACAACGGGATCCATCGTGCCGTGCGCCATAAAGATAGGGGTGTCATTATTGACTGCGGCGCGTTCGGTTTTGAGTTGTTCGGTGGTCGGCAAGTAAGTAGATAAAGCCATAATACCGGCTAATTTTTGTGGGTAACGTAAGCCCGTGTGTAAAGCAATCACGCCACCTTGAGAAAAGCCAGCAAGCAAAATATTTTCCGCTTTAATGCCCTTATCGATTTCTCTTTGAATAAGTTGTTCAATCTGTGCCGAGGAAATATAGATATCCTCTACGGCAACTTCACGACCTAAAGAGGCATCAAGAATGTCATACCAAGAAGGCATTCGCATGCCGCCATTAATAGTAACAGCTTGAATAGGTGCATTAGGGAAGATAAAGTTAATTTTCTCGGCGTGATTGAGCGTTAGCTCAGGTACGATACTTTCAAAATCATGGCCATCTGCACCTAAACCGTGTAGCCAGATAACAGAATAAAGGGGAATGAAAGTCGCGGGTATTTCTACGCAAGTGAGTAATGAAGTCATAAATATCTGCCGGCTATTATATTAGGTTTTTATTATATAGTGTTTTGCGTTGTGCCGCACAATCTAGCGCACGTTGTTTTTCTGGATTGCTATAGTAGGCCCATTGCGTAATATCATCTAAAGCACGGAAACATCCCAAACAAATGTCGTCATTATTTAAGCAACATTGGCGTATGCAGGGTGACTCAATGCGTGTGTTTTGATGCTTTTGTAATAGAGAATTGATTTGTGTAAGCGTTGACGTAGCATCAGCATAATTAATAGCTATATTGTGAATCTCCTCTTTTAATACTAGGCGTAAAGAGGGATAAGAATTTACTCCTAAAGTGCGCGCAAATTGTATATGTTCAGCAAGCTTAATTTTTATTTCCGTGCTATTTAAAGTGGTGCTAAATTTTTCAATATCTAATTCAGAGCCTTTAGCGCACTCTATTAGTATTTTATCAAGTGAAGGATTCTTAGCTTCTTGGTAATAAGCCTGTTGAATATTTTGTCGTAGTATTGGGCTTAGTTCAGGTGATTGTTGCTCGGCGGCTAATAATGCTCGGCAGGCGGGGTAAGTAGAGCGATAAGGGGTGTTTTCAGCCCAGAAGTTGAAGTTAAAATGTACGTTTGGGACAGTTTGTTCGATACGTTGCCAAGCCTGTTGAATCATTGTTTGGGTTTCGACTGGCATTGGTTCGGTGGTATCGGCCGCAAGCCCTCCTAAAATAGCTCTAAAACTAAGCAGTTGAGGTAATTGTTTTTGTAATTCGGATAAAGTCTGTTCAAAGGCATAGCACCAACTGCACATGGGGTCGTATACATAATAGAGGGTGTTGTTTTCGATCTGCATATTATTGTTTGTTTTGTAGATTGTTAAGTTTTTACGCAAGTTGTCGATATAAGTAAGCATAAAAGATCTAATATTTTAACCACAGAGGACACTGAGAGCACAGAGTTTTTTTATCATAAAACCTCTCTGTCTTCTGTGGTTATTTTGGAATTTCTTGATTTTTTTTGTTAAAAGAATTTTTAACGACTACTTACTAGCTATTAGGCTCTAGTATTTTTAAAGAGGTGAATTATGGATATTAAATCATTTAGTCAAGATGTGCGATCTTTACCCAAAGTTGATGATAACAAAGCGAAGCAACAACCGAGAGGGCAAGAAGTTTCGGAAATGGCGCACGCTAGAAATGCTGAAAGAAAGGAATTAAAGAGTGCAGAAAAAATACAAGATTCTGCGGCAACGATTGTTAAGAAACAAATGAATGCGCAGATATTAGCCTCGGCTGTTGAGGTGAGTGTTAGCGCAGGTGATCAGCCCTTGTCACTGGTATTAAAAGCGGCATTGGAAGGTATCAATGAAGCTTTAAAAGAAACCATGGGTGATAATGCCATTCAAAAAGGCTATGACGCTGGTTTAGATGTAACTCCAGAAGCGACAGCTGGACGAATTGTGTCATTAAGCACGGCTTTTTTTGGTAAATATCAGGAAATGCACCCAGAAATGGAACAGAAAGAAGCATTAACTTCATTCACTGATATTATCAGCGGTGGAATTGATAAGGGTTTTGCCGAAGCGCGTGATATTTTGGATGGCTTAGGTGTTCTGGAAGGTGATATTGCAACTAATATAGATAAAACTTATGCCTTGGTGCAGGATGGGTTAAAATCGTTCGTTGAGAATTACGGGAAAATTGAAGATACGGAAGTAATGGATAATTAAGTAGGGCAGGTATTAGTCCGAAAGGACCGTGTTTAAATTTTAGAGATCAAAGAAAGGAGAGGCATTGCCTCTCTTTTTTTGTGTTACGAAAAGAGAGTGATAATGAGTAAAAATCAATTAATTGATACGTCTAATTTACGCGGTGACTTTTTTGGTGGCGTGACTGCCGGTGTTGTTGCTTTGCCACTCGCTTTGGCTTTTGGTGTGCAGTCAGGGATGGGAGCTATTGCTGGGATTTATGGGGCAATTGCTGTAGGTATCTTTGCAGCTTGGTTTGGTGGCACAAGTACGCAGATTAGTGGGCCAACAGGGCCGATGACCGTTGTTTCGGCAGTAGTTATTGCTACTGAAATTGAATTGCATGGTAGTTTGGATGCCGCTTTAGGAACGATTATTGCAATTTTTTTCTTGGCTGGTGCTTTGCAGATTTTGCTGGGTGTACTAAAAATAGGGCAATATATTCGTTATATGCCTTACCCTGTCGTTTCTGGTTTTATGAGTGGTATCGGCGTTATTATTATCGTTTTACAGATTTTTCCTTTTTTAGGGCACAGCTCCCCGAAAAAGATTTTGGATATTTTTTCCGAATTACCCAATGTTTTGCCGGATATAAAAATTGAATCGGTGCTATTAGCTTTAGCTACTATTGCAACTATTTACCTTTTTCCGAAAATCACTAAATTGATTCCTAGTGCATTAGTTGCATTGGTGGTTTTGACGGGAATTTCTACGCTAATAGGCTTAGATGTTGCTATTATTGGCAATATTCCAGATGGTTTGCCGGCCTTGCAATTTGAGTCTTTTATGCATATAGACTATAGCGAGCCTATGCTAATCATTATTCCAGCGATTACTTTGGCGGCATTGGGTACGATTGATTCCTTATTAACTTCGATTGTTGCGGATAACATGACCAAGACCCAACATAACAGTAATAAAGAGCTAATTGGACAAGGCTTGGGTAATATGGCGGCGGCTGTGATAGGTGGTATTCCCGGGGCTGGAGCAACTATGCGTACCGTAGTGAATATTAATTCTGGTGGAAAAACTAGATTATCAGGTGTCATTCATGGGCTTGCTTTATTGTTGGTGTTGGTTGGGGCTGGGGCTTATGCAAAATTGATTCCTTTACCTGTTTTGGCTGGTATTTTAATTACTGTAGGCATAGGAATTATTGATTATAAAGGGCTCAAGCATATCGCTCATGTCCCTAAAACAGATGCTGTTGTCATGTTGGCCGTTTTAATTATGACGGTTTTTGTGGATTTATTACAGGCAGTTGCTGTTGGTATGGTCTTAGCTTCGGTACTGTTTATGAAGAAAATGAGTGATATTGCTGAAGATAAATCTTCGACTGGTTCAGTAGATGATTTTGCGACTGAAGTTGTTTGGATGGATGAGACGAATTTAAGTGATGATATTCGCCATAAAGTCTTTATTCAGCACTTTGATGGGCCGATATTTTTTGGCTTTGCTTCTAAATTCCAAGAAATGACGCGTGCTTTACCGGAAGTTGATGTGGTCATTCTGCGTATGAAGAAAGTCCCGTATATTGATCAGTCTGGAATGTACGCCATTGAAGATGCGGTTATGGCACTGCAAGAGAAGAAAATATTAGTGCTCATAACAGCAATCCAAGAACAGCCTAAAGACATGCTGAGGCAGATAGGTGTGATTCCTGGCTTGATTGCAGAAGAGCATTTGTACAAGGATTTTATGCAGTGTGTTAAAGCCTTAGAAACTGGAGAGGCATTTAAAGGAGAGATCAAAAAAGATGACTTTTCTTGGAAGTTTTTAGTTGGTTAATTTAGTTTATAGGCTTGCAGGGTATTGTGTAGCTTGCTTTCTCAGTTCAGTGCAAATTAAAATATTTTAATATTTAGGTGGGATAACTTATTTTGCATACTTTAGCGCAATTAATATCAGGTGAGCTACAGCAAATAACGCGATTACAAATAGCGGAAAATTTGACTGAATTTCCGCGGGAAATATTCGAGCTTGCTGATACGCTGGAAATTTTAGATTTATCTAATAATCAGCTCAATTGTTTGCCCGCAGATTTTGGTCGTTTGCAGCAATTAAAAGTCGTATTTTTATCAAATAATCAATTTAAGCAATTGCCTGTCGTGCTATCCGACTGCCCAAAGTTAGAGATGATTGGCTTTAAGGCTAATGCTATTACTGATGTTTCTGAATCAGCCTTGCCGAAAACGACACGTTGGCTGATTTTAACCGATAATCAAATACAAAAATTGCCAGATTCTATTGGTGAATTAGCTCAACTGCAAAAGCTTATGTTAGCAGGGAACCAATTAACAGAACTCCCTGAATCGTTAAGCCAGTGTACGAATCTGCAGTTAATGCGTATATCTGCTAACCAATTAGCTAGTCTGCCTGATTGGTTATTTAATATGCCTAAATTAGCGTGGTTGGCTTTTTCGGGCAATCCTTGCAGTGAATATATTGGTGAGATTGAATCTTATACGCCTGCAGTGCAACTGTCTGATATTCAGTTATATGAACAACTTGGAGAAGGTGCTTCGGGGGTTATTTATCGTGCAGAATGGATTAATCAGCCAGAAAGTTTAAAAGGGTCAAGCCAGAAGATTGCAGTAAAGTTATTTAAAGGGCAGGTGACCAGTGATGGTTATCCTGTTGATGAGTTAAGTGGCTGTTTAGCAGTAGGTGAGCACCCTAATTTAGTAAAGGTTACTGCACATATTTCAGGCAATGATCAGCTAGGTTTGGTGATGAACTTGATTCCTGCTAATTTTTATAATCTAGGGTTGCCGCCGACGCTAGATACTTGTACGCGAGATACCTTTGTTGATGGCTTGCAATTAAGCTTGGATGAAGTGGCTCGTATTGCCTATAACATAGCAGATACAGTTGATCATTTACATGACAAGGGCGTATGTCATGGTGACTTATATGCGCATAATATTTTATTAGATGCGGAAACAGCTGTGTTGTTAGGTGATTTTGGTGCAGCGTCTAATTTTTCCTCTTTACTGCCTGAGCAAATAGAGGCATTGCAGGCTTTTGAAGTGCGTGCTTATGGCTATTTATTAGAGGACTTACTAAGGTTAGCTTATGATGCGAGGTCTAATTCTGAATTGTATGCACAATTAATGACTATAAAAAATGGCTGCCTACAGAGCAATGTCGCATCGATTCCTTTGTTTCCTGCAATAAAATGTCAGTTGCAGATAATACTTTGCTAATCAAGGACTGAAGAAAGTGAACTATCAATATTTTTCTGGTGCGCGCATGAAAGTTGCCATTTATTACGTGCTTCTATGTATTTTCAGTTTCTTAATCGCGTTTTCAGTTTTAACTCCTGTAAGAATTATTGCGCAAACGCTGCTGCCAACATCTAGTATGAATGGCTGGCAGTTTGATGATTTAGCCGGTAACCTTTGGCAGGGGGAAATGCAATTACGTAACCAACAAGGTTTAAATGCCAATATAAACTGGCACATACAAGTAAGTCATATTTTTAGTGATCAGTCTGTTATTCTGGTTCATGTAAAAACAGCGCAATCTAAGTTAGATGTAGGTTCATCGTTCAATGGCTTGAGTCCAGCCTTTAAATTACAAGGATTGCTTGATAGCCAAGAAATAAGCGCTAAACTTGATTTACCTAATCAAGCGAGTATGACTGGAGATATCGAGGTTGAGAGTCTGTTTGTCGAAGATCTACCGCCTTATTATGTCACTTCGGGGCATGCTCTTTGGTCGGGTGGTAGCGTTTCTGCGAATCGTAAAACGAATGTATTACCTGCGTTAAATATCTCTATTAAATCAGAGCAAGATGGGCTTAAAATTCGACTTAGTGAAAAACAAACAGAGATCAATCTAATTGATATTATCGCAACGCCAAGTCAACAAGCTGAGATTCAATTGGCGCAGCGCTTATTAACGCTGACTAAACAAGGGGCGCTTTCTGATAATGAGCGTGACTATGTGATTCGTTTTACGGAAAAACTAACTTTCTTTTAAGTTCTCTTATGACACAATTTTTAAAAAATAAAACCGCGCAACATATACTCGCTAGCTTAGTTATTATTATCATAATGGTGTATGCCGCTCAATGGGCTTGGGTATTTTTAGAGGCACAAGAAGACAGTCCTGAGGTCAGTGCAAACACACAAAAAATGGCTCGACCGATTCCAGTCAAAAAAGCTGTTAACCATGATATGCGTGACATATTAAGTGCTAACCTTTTTAATCAGGCGTCTAGAGCAACTGAAAATCTAATCCAGCAAGCTAAAATTCCGAAAACGAAGCAACGTTTGTTTTTACATGGAATTATCATGTCGACTATACCGGAAAATTCGGTAGCACTGATTACAGGCAAGCGGACTGATGCGCCAATACCTTATCAACAAGGTGATAAATTACCCAAGCAAGGTGGGGAGATTTACCAAATTTTTGATGGTTATGTGCAGATTAAGCGTAATGGAAGGCTAGAGCAACTAGAGCTTATTGAAACATCTGGTGGAAAACGCTTAGATAAAAATTCATTTAAACGCACACGGGTAGAGTACCCGGCCAACTTATCTGAGCTAAAAAGCAGCTATCAAGATAATGCTCGACAGTTGTTAGGAAAGTTTGGTTTGGAAAAAAATAGTAAAGGCATAAAGTTAGGGACTAAGAAAGGTAAACTCCCGCCTGGGTTGCAAGCAAACGATATTATTACTTCGGTTAATGGCTATACTTTAGAAGATATAGAGAATAATCCTGATGTTCTTGATCAATTATTAGTTGGAGGTAATATTGAGGCATCTTTAGAGCGTGATGGCCGTACGATACACTTTAAACTGCCTCAAAAATTGCTTGATCAATGGAAGACATTTAAATGAATATAAAAGTTGTACTGATATTTACTGGTTTATTATTATCAGCATTTAGCGCTGTTAATGCACAAGACAATTACTATTACCACGAAAACCAGAGAGTGGGCTTGACTCCTGTACCGAAAATAGCGCGATCTATAGAGGGAGATGATGGGGTCGATTACTATCTAACTGAACAAGGGCATCAAGTCGGTATTTATCATAAGATTTTGCTGAAAATACACAAAGATAGCAACTTACTATTCTTGTTAGCCCCCTACGATGTAACCGTTGAAGAGCAATTAAGCCCTCAGCTTTATTTAATAGTCGTACCATCTAATAATTTAGCGATTGACCTCTCGAATCGCTTATCAGAGAGCCCAGAAGTAGAGTATGCCCACCCTGATTTTATTAAAAGCCGAGTGGCACGCTAATGTTAAGTAAATTACCTATTGTGTTGCTAGTTCTATTGATTGCTGGCTGCGGTAGCTCAAGTGAACAAGAGGCAGAGCCAACTCCTCCAGTAACTCCGCCTGAGATTTCATTGCCTGGACTGATTTTAGACCCTCTGTATCAAGAGCAGTGGTATTTAAACACGGATACTGATTTTTATAGCTCCAATAATATAGACCTAGACGCTCATATACATGTGGCTGATTATCTAGTAGAGCTTACTGGTATAGGTATTAAAATTGCTGTTATTGATGATGGACTAAATGTAGCACATGAAGATTTGAAAACAGCCGTTACGCGAACGTATGACTTGGCAACAGGCGGGACTGATGTGTCTCATACCGAATTTGATGACTTTCATGGAACAGCTGTTACAGGTATCCTTGGTGCACGCTCTAATAACTTAGGCATTAAAGGTGTTGCTAGTAATGCTGAGCTGTTTTTCTTGAAATATAAATCGGCTATGACAGATAGTGAAACCATTAGTTTATTTAATAAGGCTAACGAATGGGGCGCAGATATTATTAATAATAGTTGGGGGACAGGTAATGTTTCACAAGCCGTTAAAGATACTATTATTAATTTGAGTAAAAATGGCCGTAACGGTAAAGGTATGAATATTGTTTTTGCAGCTGGAAATGATAGTGAACTTATGGGGAATGATGAGTCCTCAATACCTGAAGTGATAAGTGTTGGTGCAACTGATAAGGATAATTTACGTGCTAGTTATAGTAATTTTGGCCCAGAGCTAGATGTAATGGCACCTGGCGGATTCTTCTTAGGTATTAGTACATTAGATCCTATGGGGAGTGCAGGAGTTGCGAGCCTTGAGGCAAATTACTTGTTATATAATGATGCCAATGGATTTGCTGGTACTTCGGCGACGGCAGCTATTGTTAGTGGAGTTATCGCGTTATTACTAGAAATTAATCCTAATTTAAGTAGTTCAGAGGTTAGTGAATTGTTATATAACTCAGCGGATAAAATTGGTACCTTGGATTATGATTTGGATGGCCGCAATGATTACTATGGTTACGGGAAAGTGAATGTTAGTAAAGCAATCAATGCGATTTGAGTTTGCGTTATAGCATAAATTTCTTAGTTGTTTTTGGCTTCCCACTTAAGCCAGCACAAAAATAAAAAGGCTATGTCACCGTTAAGTGTTGAAAATCCCCAATGGCATAATGTAGTAATGGTCTGGCGCTGAGGATCCGAACTCGCTGCGAGCTAAAGGTTATGAAGTTGCGCTAGACAGGATGGATCGGCATGCGGGGCGGGGAAGCACTTCTCCATACTCAATGAAGACGACCCGATCACGGAGCTCAAGAGTGACTTCGGGTGGGCGATGGGAAGTAACGATTGCGGGGTGATCAGGGGCTACTATCTTTACATCAGCCACCCACGTTTCGCCAGAGGGAGTGCTTTGAGAAAGTGAAAATAAGTGATTAAAAAACCCTTAACGGGGTTTATGTTCTGTTTCGTGCGTCGCCCCCCTATTAAAGCGACAAGATCTAGCGGAAAAACTTTTCAAGTTGTTTAGCAGGAGTGCCCAAATGAATGGTATTACCGAAGAACTCAAGTACGCAGTTAAAATTCCATTAACTTATTTTTCAGTCACATCTTGCTTCAAAATAGCCATCATCGCCTGCCTCAGCGGCTTTGTAATCGCCACGGCCTATTCTTTTTTACATTTCCGCTTAAGAAAAAAAGAACATGAATATGCAAAATTATTGAATATTCTTGGTGCCAGTGAAAACGACAGCCAATTTTCACCACGCACAGTTAGTCAGGAATATTCCGTCGACGATTATTGGTTGCCCGTTGCCTTTAATACCTTTGTCTGCATTTTGGGCTTTTACAGTCTGTTATTCGGGTCTTATATGATCTCCAGTCATTACGGCAAACCTAATATGCTCCTAACCGGCATGAGTTGGGGGGATCCGGACATGATGCAGAAATTGCGTTGGCAAAACCAACTGGTGCTTAGCTTTGCCTTTGTCGGGGCGTTTCTTTGGTCTGCCCAAAACATCATCAGGCGACTGCTAGCTGGTGATTTAACACCAAACACCTATTACAGTTCCGCCTTGAGGATGTTGTTCGCATCCGTCCTGTCCCTGATGCTTTCTTTTTTTCTTGAAACCCTGCCGAGCGCCGAATCCACCCGAGAATCCCTTCCATTTATCGCCTTCATATCAGGAATGCTTCCTGAAAATACCTTAGCTATTCTAAAGGAGCGCGTAAATTCAATCCTCAGAACCGGAAGAAAAACATCCCATGACCTTCCCTTGGAAATGATTGAAGGTATCAATATATTTCATAAATTACGCTTGAGCGAGGAGGGAATTGATAATGCTCAAAACCTAGCTGAAGCCAATCTGATCGATCTGGTCTTGAAAACGCCATTTAATCCCAACCAATTAATCGATTGGATTGCACAAGCTAGGCTTTATATATATTTTAAAGACGACATCAGTAATCTACGTGCCTTGGGGGTGAGGACTGCTTTCGATCTTAATGATCTGTCCACTGACCCCGGTCGATTGACACAATTAGCGCAGGAGGCAACTATCTCCAATACCAGGTTGAGTATAGTCTGCGACAGGTTGGTGGAGGATGAAAGTCTGGCGCGATTGTCTCAGTTCCATAAAAAGTTAAATGCCAACGAACAAGTCCAGCAACTTTCATGATGCCGAGCAAACTTTTGAAACGAGATTTCTTGTTTCTAATATGAACACAATACTAAAGCGCTTGATAAAAAACTTTTGGCATAGATGCCGACAGATACCCATTACCTGGCTGTTTTTATTGCCGGCTGTTTTAGTTTTGGAGGGGTGCACCACAGCCCTTAGGCCGATCATGGCACGGCCTTCTGTCACTTCTTGTAGAGCTGATGGCAATGCCTGCCTAAGCCAAGGCCGCAGAGACTTTGAAGCCTATCGCTTGGCCAAAATTACCGAAACTAACCGCAAAAGCGGCGGATATCGCTTGCCCAGCGCCCCCGTAGCTTTCATCCATCCAACCCGTACAAAATATTCAATATTATTAATTCATGGGTTAAACGACTCCGCCTACTATATGGCTGATTTGGCTGACTTTCTCTATCACCAGGGTTTCAGTGTGATTACTGTGCTACTCCCCGGACATGGCACGAACACACTGGATATGTCTGAAGTCAGCGCAGAACAATGGCGTGCAGAGGTTGAAGCGGGGATGCGGATGGCCTCACTAATCGGAGAAAAAACCATTCTTGGGGGATTTTCCCTGGGCGCAAGCCTTGCTCTTGATGCCCTCGGCCGTCATCAGGACGTCGCCGGACTTTTGCTGTTTTCTCCCGCTATTAGAATGAAATATTACGGCTCCATTTCGAGCTTGACGTGCTTACCGGGCTTGGGTTCCATGATGATAAAAACTGCTCTTTCGCCTAATCCTGTCAAGTATAAATACCGGCTTGTTAACGGCGTTTGCCAGTTATCCCGTTTAATGGAACACAATATTCAGGAAGGCGATTGGTATACGTCAACCTCGAAAAAGCTACATTTGCTCGCGCGCAGGGTGAATATTCCAACTTTCATGGCCTTGTCTTATGCGGATCAGCGTATTTCACCTAAGGCTGCACTTGATTTTGCAGGCAGTATTGTCGCACCGGTTCTCGTGACTACGTTTGGCAAGCCGAAAACAAAGGTAACCCCAGTGCTTGCCAATGGTGGAAGGATTGTGCCGATAACTGATGTAGGGTTGCCCCATTCCTATTTAATACGTAAAACTAATCCCTATAACGGCCAATATAACCCTTGCTTTGATCGTTTGGCGGACGTTTTGGCAGGGTTTCTGAGGGAAACTCTATTCGCCACTGCCCCTACGGCTGAAACTCCTTATTCCTCTTGCGAACCGATGCCTGAAGCGCTGGGTGGCACAGATTGACTGGAAATGCCCTAGGGGAGGTGAGTTTAACTTAACTACCTGATAAAATCCCGCATCGAAACTAGGGGGGGCTGCCTTAATTTCTAATAAGTAAACTCCCTGCTCTTCTGGGGGACTCATAAAGTTTGACAATTACGGGAATCATCGTGAGTCTCCCTATCTGTGAACCGCCGAAAGTTCAAAAGATAAGGAAACACGATGAATACAGAAAATAGTTTAAATCATACTAAATGGGGATGTAAGTATCATATAGCCTGGATACCCAAATATAGAAAGAAAAGCCTGTATAAGGATTTGAGGCAGTATCTGGGTGCTACTCTAGGCTGTCGAAATGCCCGCTATATTGAAGCTATACTTTTCCCGTTTTTTGGATTTCAATTTCACTAAAAAAAGCTTGGCGCTTTTTGCGCACGGTATAAGGTATGTTCTCTTTCTCCCACAC
>JAUVAA010000126.1 GCA_030591965.1 bacterium | reverse complement strand
GTTTATAACGATGAAGCATTGCAGCGTTATATGAAAGAAGCCATTAGTGTTTCTAATGACTCACCAGTGCTATTAGATCGCTTTTTAGATGATGCGATTGAAATGGATGTGGATGCTATTTATGATGGCGAAACCCTATTGATCGGTGGCTTAATGCAGCATGTTGAGCAAGCTGGCGTGCATTCTGGTGACTCAGCTTGTTCTTTGCCGCCGTACGATTTGCCTGTGCATTTGCAAGATCAATTACGCGTGCAAGTAAAACAAATGGCTGAGGCGTTGGGCGTACGAGGTCTGATGAATACTCAGTTTGCGATTCAAGGTGAAACGATCTATGTATTAGAGGTTAACCCACGCGCTTCACGTACTGCGCCTTTTGTCTCTAAAGCAACGGGTTATCCTTTGGCTAAAATTGCAGCACTTTGTATGGCTGGTATTTCATTAAAAGAGCAGGGTATTACAGAAGAGCGTATTCCAAGTTATTTTTCGGTAAAAGAAGCGGTATTCCCATTTGTTAAGTTTCCTGGTGTGGATCCTTTATTAGGGCCGGAAATGAAGTCAACGGGCGAAGTGATGGGTGTAGGTAAAACCTTTGGTGAGGCTTTTGCTAAATCACAGCGCGCTTCTGGTGTAGATTTAAGTCACAGCGGTAAAGTGTTAATTAGTATTCGCGAGGCAGATAAGCCTAAAGTTGTTGAAGTAGCGAAGATGTTGATTTCGAAAGATTATCAGATTGTTGCTACGCGCGGAACTGCCAAGGTTATTCAGGCTGCAGGCATAGAGTGTGAAGTTGTCTGTAAAGTTAATGAAGGACGACCTAACACCGTAGATATGATTAAAAATGATCAGATTCAGTTGATTATTAATACCACTGAGGGTATTAAAGCGATTTCTGATTCCTTTACTATGCGTAGAGAGGCTTTGCAACATCGGGTTACTTATTACACGACAATGGCCGGTGCTAAAGCGGCTTGTTATGCATTAGGTGAGTTAGATGCGGGAGATGTTAATTGTTTGCAGGATCTGCATCGTACTTTAAATTAAAATTCAACTTGAATTTTAATTTATGGGAAGGCTGGTATTTGTCAGCCTTTCTTTTTTATATGAATATTTATTAAGTTTGTTGGAGTTTTAAATGGATAAAGTACCTCTTACTGTTGTAGGCGCAGAAAAATTAAAAGCTGAATTAGAGGAATTAAAAACTGTTACTCGGCCGCGAATTGTTGAGGCGATTGCGACAGCAAGAGAGCACGGTGATTTAAAGGAAAATGCAGAATATCATGCTGCGCGCGAGCAACAAAGTTTTGCTGAAGGGCGTATAAATGAGATTGAAAGTAAGTTGGCTAATGCGCAAGTCATTGATGTCACAACGGTTGATGCAAAAGGTAAGGTGATTTTTGGTGCAACGGTTGAAATCGAAGATTTAGAAACAGAGAAAAAAGTAACTTACCAAATTGTTGGTCAAGATGAAGCGGATATTAAAGAAGGGCGTATTTCGGTAGGCTCGCCTATTGCTAGAGCTCTGATTGGCAAAGAGCTTGAAGATGTTGTTACGGTTAAAACGCCGAGCGGCGACATTGACTATGAGATTCTATCTATTAAATATATTTAAATAGACTATGCCATTGTCGGTGTGCATACATCGACAATGGTTATGGCTTTGCAGGGAAGTTAAAATAAACTCTAACCCTAAATATTTTCTTGCAGCGTGATTTTAAAAATCTCTGCGTCTACTGCCTTGTTTCTTTTTCTTGGGTTCTACCGCCAGTTTTTTTCGATAAATAACGACAACTTGGCCTATACTTTGAATCAGTTCTGCATTAGTTGCAGTGATTATGGCTTCTTGGATAAGTTTGCGCTCATCTCTTTCGGCACGGACTTTTATTTTAATTAACTCATGAGTCTTAAGTGCCAAGTCAATTTCATTTAGTACTGGGTCGGTTAGGCCTGCTTGACCAATCATAATAACAGGCTGTAAGGCATGCGCTTTGCCTATCATTAGTTTTAACTCTTCAGAATTCACTCTGTATTTCCTTCAATATAATAAAAATAAGACAATTTTACACTAAATAGATATGGCACGAAGTAAAAGCAGTAATCAGTGGATGCAAGAGCATGTCAATGATGAGTACGTGAAAAAAGCGAAAGCGTTAGGTTATCGTTCTAGAGCCACTTTTAAGTTGGTCGAAATTTTAGAAAAAGATAAGCTTATTCAGCCGCAGATGAATGTTGTTGACTTAGGAGCTGCTCCAGGTGGTTGGTCAGAATATGCGCGTAAAATAGTTGGTAAAAAACAAAAAGTCATTGCTTTGGATATTTTGGATATAGAACCTATCGAAGGTGTCGATTTTATTTGTGGTGATTTTCGTGAAAATGAAGTTTATGAGCAGTTGACTAACGTTTTAGATGGAGCGCCTATAGATGTTGTGTTATCCGACATGGCACCGAATATCAGTGGTAATAAAGCGATGGATCAGCCCAGCTCTATGTATTTATGTGAACTGGCATTGGAAACTGCACAGGCGATACTAGTTGAAGGTGGCTCGTTTCTAGTGAAGGTCTTTCAAGGTGCGGGTTTTGAGGAGTATAAAAAACAAGTTGATGCCTCATTTGATAAGGTTTTGATTAGAAAGCCAAAAGCATCTAGGGCGCGCAGTAATGAAGTGTATATTTTAGGTAAGGGCTTTAAAAAATAAACTTCTGCCCTTATTGTAGTTAAATGAACCATGGCTTGTAATATTTAAGTCAAATGAAGTTAGTGATAAGTAAGAGATTATCAATCCTGATACAATCACTTTGTTTTTAGATTAAAGGCCTTTCAGGGCTAGGGCGTACAAATTGAATGATATGGTTAAAAATGTAATTTTATGGGTTGTCATTGCCGTTGTTTTGATGTCCGTATTTAATAATTTTGGTACGCGAGGAACTCAGCAGAATTCGACACTTTCCTATTCGCAATTTATTGATGCGGTAAAAGCGGGGCAGGTGCAAGAAGTTATTTTAGATGATCAAAATGGAATTAAAGGTCAGCTGCAAGGCGGTAATCAATTTACGTCTCATGCTCCAAATGATCCACATTTAGTAGATGATTTGCTGGCAAATGGCGTGCAAATTAAAGCACGTCCAGCGGAAAATGAATCTATGCTGATGCAGATTTTTATCTCATGGTTTCCGATGGTATTGCTGATTGGTGTTTGGATTTTCTTTATGCGCCAGATGCAAGGTGGCGGCGGTGGGAAAGGCGGGCCAATGAGCTTTGGTAAGAGTAAAGCGCGGCTGCTTGAAGAGGATCAAATCAAAGTGACTTTTGCTGATGTGGCAGGTTGTGATGAAGCTAAAGAAGAAGTTGAAGAAATGGTGGATTTTTTAAGAGATCCGTCAAAATATCAAAAGCTAGGCGGTAAAATTCCTCGTGGCGCGCTGTTGATTGGTCCTCCAGGAACGGGTAAAACGTTGATAGCCAGAGCGATTGCAGGCGAAGCTAAAGTGCCTTTTTTTACCATTTCAGGTTCTGATTTTGTAGAAATGTTTGTTGGTGTCGGAGCTTCTCGTGTGCGTGACATGTTTGAGCAAGCAAAACGTCATGCGCCGTGCATTATTTTTATTGATGAGATTGATGCGGTAGGCCGTCAGCGTGGTGCTGGATTAGGTGGTGGTAATGATGAGCGTGAGCAAACTTTAAATCAGCTATTAGTTGAAATGGATGGCTTTGAAGGGACAGAAGGCGTAATTGTTATTGCAGCAACTAACCGACCTGATGTTTTGGATGCGGCTTTATTGCGTCCAGGTCGTTTTGATAGACAAGTAACGGTTGGTTTGCCTGATGTTAAAGGTCGTGAGCACATTTTAAATGTACATATGGGTAAAGTTCCGGCGGCTGATGACGTCGAAGTGAAATATATTGCTCAAGGTACGCCAGGTTTTTCAGGCGCTGATTTAGCAAACCTAGTGAATGAAGCGGCTTTATATGCAGCACGCATGAATAAGCGTTTAGTCAGTATGATTGACCTTGAGAAGGCTAAAGATAAATTAATCATGGGGGCAGAAAGGCACTCTATGGTTATGGATGACAAAGAAAAAAGAATGACCGCTTATCATGAGGCAGGTCATGCCATTGTTGGTAAAGTTGTACCTGAACATGATCCTGTTTATAAAGTGAGTATTATGCCGCGTGGTCGTGCTTTAGGCGTGACTATGTTCTTGCCTGAAAAAGACCAGTACAGCGCGAGCAAATGTAAGTTAGATAGTATGATTTCTAGTTTATATGGCGGCCGTATTGCGGAAGCACAGATTTTTGGCTGGGAACAAGTTTCTACAGGAGCCTCTAATGATATTGAACGTGCTACTGAATTAGCTAGAAATATGGTGACTAAATGGGGTTTTTCGCAGCGTTTAGGACCATTAGCTTATAGTGAAGAAGAAGGTGAGGTCTTTTTAGGGAGATCCGTAACGCAACATAAGAGTGTTGCTGATGAAACTTCACATACGATTGATGAAGAAATTCGTTCTATTGTTGATAGAAACTATGAGCGATCTGAGCAGATATTAAAAGATAATGAAGATATTTTGCATACGATGGCCGATGCTTTAATGAAGTATGAGACTATTGATAAAGATCAAATTAATGATCTAATGGCGCGTAAGCCGGTAAGAGATCCAGAAGGCTGGGATGACTCAACACCTCCGAATAAAAGCATTAAGACTGATTCAACTGTTGATAAAAAAGATGATGCTGATAAATCTATTGGTAATGCCGCAGAGCAAAATTAAAGTAAAACGCAAGTAGTTTATTGGGGAGGGAGAATTTAGATAATTCTCCCTTTTTTGTGAGATGACGAGGATATAAGGCAATGACAAAGAAATATTTTGGAACAGATGGTATACGCGGTACGGTGGGCGAATATCCAATTACTCCCGATTTTTTTCTTAAGCTTGGTTGGGCGGCTGGACGAGTATTTGCTCGTGAAGGCCAGGGTTTTGTTTTAGTAGGTAAAGATACGCGTATTTCCGGCTATATGTTTGAATCGGCTTTAGAGGCTGGTCTTGCTGCTGCAGGTGTAAATACACGGCTATTAGGACCAATGCCAACACCAGGTATTGCCTATTTAACACGTACTTTGCGGGCTCAGGCTGGGATTGTTATTAGTGCATCACATAACCCTTATTATGATAACGGTATTAAGTTTTTCTCTACTGAAGGCACGAAATTACCTGATGACTTAGAGCATAAAATTGAATATTACCTAGATAAGCCGATGACTACAGTTGAATCAGCGAAACTTGGTAAGGCGAAGCGAATTAGTGATGCTGCTGGGCGCTATATCGAATTTTGTAAAGCAAGTATTCCAGCGAGTATCGATTTTAGCGGGCTAAGAATTGTTGTTGATTGTGCTAATGGTGCTACTTACCATATTGCACCGCATGTTTTTAGAGAGGTTGGTGCGGAAGTTATTGAAATCGCAGCTGAGCCAGACGGCTTAAATATTAACGAAAAATGTGGAGCAACCAAACCGGATTTATTGAAAAATGCGGTGATTGATTATCGCGCTGATTTAGGGATTGCTCTAGATGGTGATGGTGATCGTTTGATCATGGTAGATCATAAAGGCGAAGTCGTTGATGGCGATGAGTTAATTTTTATTATCGCTAAAGCGCGTAAAGCCGCTGGCAAGTTACAAGGACCTATTGTTGGCACCTTAATGAGTAATTTAGGTATGGAGCATGCGTTAAAAAAACTCAAAGTTGATTTATTGCGCGCTAATGTAGGTGATCGCTATGTGATGGAGTTAATGAAGCAGCACGGTAGCGTCTTGGGTGGTGAAGGTTCGGGGCATATCATTTGTCTGGATAGAACCACGACGGGTGACGGTGTGGTTGCTGCATTGCAGGTACTGGCGGAAGTACATAGAACGGGTAAAAGTTTATACGAATTAAAATCTGAAATGAGTAAGTATCCTCAGGTTTTAGTGAATGTAAAAATAGCCAAAAAGGTTGATCCTAACAGCAATGAAACTATTCAAAAGGCAGTGCAAGCTGTTGAAAAAGAATTGGGTGATAGCGGTAGAGTTCTACTGCGTGCTTCAGGAACGGAGCCTTTGATTCGAGTGATGATTGAAGGAGTTAATGAAGATGTAGTAAGAAAGCATGCCAATGAATTAGCTGATGTGGTTAAGAATGCAATCACTGCTTGAAATTAAGGGGTATAATCGCTTATTATATGTCGTTTAAATTCTGGGGATTGTGATGCGTCGAGGATTAGTCATCGGTAACTGGAAGATGAATATTAATTGGCACAGTGCCATTGCGCTCGTTGATGAAATTGTTGCCGCTATGCCGGCTGTGAATGCTGATTTGGTTGTTTGTCCGCCGTATCTATATATTCCAGAAGTCAGCGCACGTATCGCTGATACGCGCTTAATATGTGGTTCGCAAAATATTGCAGCACATGCTGAAGGGGCTTATACCGGCGAGATTTCAGGTTCCATGCTACGCGAGTTCGATTGTAAATATGCCATCGTAGGGCATTCGGAACACAGAAAATACTATGCTGATGATAATGTCGTAGTTGCGAAAAGATATAGGCAAGCGATTGCCTCAGGTATTGTGCCTATTTTAAGTACTGGAGACTCTCTAGCGCAAAGAAAGCAGGGCACTACTTTTGAGGTTGTTGCTAAGCAGATTGAAGACGTTATTGATATCGCAGGTATTGAAAGTTTTCATCATGCGGTGATTTCCTATGAGCCTTTATGGGCGATAGGAACAGGTAGAACGGCAACAGGTGAACAAGCTCAGGAAGTATTGGAGTTTATACGTCGCTTGATTGACAGTAAAAGTCCTGAAATTGCGGAAAAGATTCAGATATTATATGGCGGTAGCGTAAAGCCTGAAAACGCAAAAGATTTATTAGCTATGCCCGATATTGATGGCGTATTGGTTGGTGGAGCTTCGTTACATGCGGACTCTTTTTTAAAGATTTACTCTTCATTTCAAAATTAAAAATGTATCAAATTATTATAATCGGTCATATGGTAGTAGGTTTAGCAGTTATTGGGCTAGTATTAATCCAGCATGGAAAAGGTGCAGATGCAGGCGCAGCATTTGGTAGCGGTTCATCGGGTACAGTTTTTGGTGCACAAGGATCGGCCTCTTTCTTATCGAGAACGACTGGAGTTTTAGCGGCTGTTTTTTTCTCAACTAGCTTAGCTTTAGCTGTTTTAAGTGGCAATGTAGGCAATGATGCAGATATTATGGATACGCCTGTTATTGATCAAATGGCAGCAGAAGTGCCAATGATTGAAAGTGAGCAAGTGGTTAATGAGCCAGTTATTACAGGAGATGACTTGCCTGTTATTGTCGATGAGTCTATTGTACCTGAGTAAAAAATAGTCAATGTAGTTGCATTGGTAGAGAGGCTATATAGATAAGTCTTGTTAATTTTAAAAAATGCGAATGTGGTGGAACGGTAGACACGTCAGCTTGAGGGGCTGGTGCCAGCAATGGTGTGGGGGTTCAAATCCCCCCATTCGCACCATTTTTAAAGGATTTATAGCGGTAGAAAACATAAATTGTGTGATTTTTTGGGTTGATATTCAAGTCAGGCTATTGCAGAAAATAAATGATCGGTGTAAGTTCACAGAAGTATATGAAGCCCATATCTAGCAAGGTATTGGGCTTTTTTTATGCCTGTTAATATTTCTAAGAAATAAGTATTTATAAGGAGGCGATTGGGTGAGTATAATCTCTCAAGTGAACACTCGATTCTTGTCTGAATATGTGTGTTTTGCCAGTTTCAAAGAAAGCCTAAGCCTATCTTGCTTGGCTATAACAATATTAATTTGTTGGATGGTGGGACTATGAAATACATAATAAAAAAATTAAGCGCAGATTTTATTTCTAATGAGCTAGAGCAAGTGAGATTGCAATTTGTAGATGCATTAACTTACACTATGGAAAGTGCGAGTATTATTTTTGATAAAAAAGTCAAAGATCCTTTGGATATTTATATTGAATATGACTTTCAACAAAAAGGCGGTGAAGAGGTTGTCTATGGGTTTAACTTGAGGGAAGAAATTGCCAAGAGCTTTGCGCTTGATGTTAATGAATATCATTCGTCAGAGCAGCTCTTAAGAATCAGCAAAAGTCTAAAAAAGTTAGCTGATGAAATAGATAGTCGGTATAAGCTGGAGCCACCACCAACACTTTCTGAAACTCTAGATAAACAAAATACTGACTATGCAAAAAAGGTTAATCGATCATATCGTGAGGTGTTGAAAGAAGCTATTGCAAAGGATGAAGCTTTAAAAAAGGAACGAGCATTGAAAAATTCCAAAGAATTCCTCGATGCAGAATATAAATTAAATGCCGGTGAAGTTCCGGTACTGAAATGAAAGTTAAATGATGCATACAGGAAGTAAGGATTTTAGGGCTTACACTTAAGATGAAACATTAAGGTAGGGTACGCATTGCGTACCTCTCGGTGTAACAAGGTATGCGGCGCATACCCTACATAAATTGTACCAGCTTAAAATACTAGCCGTATTTTACTACCCTTAGGAATGAGCGGTAAATGATATGTGAGTCTCGTACTCTGTCGGAGTGGATTTTCTAAAACAAATAGAGTATCTTATCTTTCAATATTTTCTACTTATTTCTCGTTTCTACTCTCATCTATCATAATTATGAAAAAGCCAATAATCACTGCCGCAAAATCGGTAGCTAAAGTGAAAGAAAAAACACCTGTTGCCACTGTTGCTGCTGTTGCTAAAACTGTCGCTCCTAAGCCAGTTCCCGCCAAGAAAGCGCCTGCAAAGGTTAAAGCTGTCACACCAAAAGCAGTTGCGCCTAAAGCATCTAGCTTAACGATGACTGAGCGTGTAGGTTTGACTTCAGGCAG
>JAUVAA010000156.1 GCA_030591965.1 bacterium | reverse complement strand
TTATAGTTGTACGACAAGCTGTCTGACAAGAGGTGCAGTATGCGAATCACAGCGCGAATTGATGATAGTTATGAGCAGAAGCTTAAAACTATCCAACAAATAACCCATTTAAATACCACGGAAATTATCAAGCAAGCACTGGATTTACTTTATGAAAAAACCGAGTTAAGTGGCAAGGAAAAAAACCAGAAATTACTGCAAATGTTAGCCGGTATAGGTCATGGCCCTGAGGATGGTTCGGTTAATTATAAAAAATATGTCGGGGAATATCTTGATGAAAAATTCGATCATCGCTGATACAGGCTTCTGGTATGCCTTGCTAAATGAAGATGATCACTTTCACCGCAAGGCTGTTACTGCGCTAAATCAGATTGATAGTCCTTTGTGTTGTACGTGGCCGGTTATTACTGAAACAAGTTATTTATTACAATCAAGAATAGGGCAAAAACAAGCCTGTGCATTTTTAGCTGCTTATGATGCCGGCCTTTATCAAATTTATGATCTGACCGCTGTCCATATGCAAAGGATTGTCATCTTAATGGAAAAATATGCAGACTTACCCATGGATTTAGCGGACGCTTCCTTAGTCATCCTCGCTGAAGAGTTCGGTCATGGGCGCATACTTTCCACCGATCAACGCGATTTTAAAACCTATCGCTGGAAAAATCATAAACCGTTTCAAAACCTGTTATTACCGGACTGCTAATGCTACCACGACTCAAGTGCTGGTAAATATCCAGCGTAAAGTATGATTTAACTTTCAGTCAATGTTTGAATAACTGTGTAGCGTGCTTGTGTGTCGATAGGGATATCTTGTAGCCAGCCGCCTTGTGCTTCGATTTTAGATGCAAGAAACGCTTCAATGTCGGGGTGACCCGCTGTAATCATTGCGTCTATATAGAATCCTTCTAGGTTGATCAGGTAATCTTCACCGCCTACGTGAACTTCAATTTCTACTACTTTATATTTTTGCATTTTAAAGGTCCTTTGTTTGGTTGCGTGTTTGCTGCGCCAAGCTTTGTGTTCGTCAACGTGCCTAAGCGCTATATTACTCTATTTTGTGTTTTTGAGTGTTCTATATGCTGATGCAGGCTTAATCTTCAGCTGATTCGATTTCCGTAAAATTAAACTAATACTTTGATAGTATGCATTAACTGAATGGTATGCCCGTTCGAATTTATTCGTACCGAAAAAGCCTATTGAACACAAGGTGTGAATAAATTCAAACCTACAAAAACGTTTTGTAATTATGCCTCGCTCCTTAGTTGTAAAAGCTGTGAAAGTATTCAGTATAATCCCCCTCATCCAACCTTCTCCCTCTGGAGAAGGCTTTAAGACTTGTGTAGATACCTATGATTCTCAAGGGGAGGATAAAAGCACAATACTTTCACAGTCCCTGTAGGTTGAGGGCTTGCTGTAATAGGTCATTCTAATTTTTCACTGCAAGTGTCAATATAAAATCTATTTCAACTGCTAGGTTTTTAGCTTGTTGGATGGCATGGGTTGCTTGTTCTGTTGCTCGCCATGCAAAGGGGGTCATTTGTAATAAGGCCATGCGTTGCTCTTGATCGGGCGTTATTGTGTAGCTGACTTTTTGGCTGGCTATGTTTTCAAAACCTTCTGGTAAAGGGGCTTGAGTGTCGTGTTCTTTGGTGTCTTGGTAGATGAATTCTTTTAATTGCCATAAGTGGCGCGGGCCTGGAGTGACGGTTAATAAGTAGCCCTTAGTTTTTAGTAGGCGCTTGATTTCATTGTCATTGGATGGCGCGTAAACACGTAGTAGCAAGTTAAAGAAGCCGTCGCTATAAGGCATGCGCTCGCTACTGGCAACTATAAAGTGTGCTGTGGATTGTTTTTTTGCGGCAGCTAAAATGGCATTTTTGGCAATATCTAGTCCATGTAAATCTAAGCTGCCATGTTGCGCTAATATTTCAATTTGTCGGCTGTAATAGCCTTCCCCACAGCCCATGTCTAATATGCTTGGTTTTGGAATGCCAGCTAGGTATTGATCTATTATATTGGTGATTGCTTGTGCTAGTGGCTGATAAAATCCAGCTTCTAGAAAATTGCGCCGAGCGCGCATCATTTCTTTGCTGTCGCCTGGTTCTTTGGATTTTTTATGTTGTGCGGGGAGTAGATTTACGTAGCCTTCTTTGGCAATATCAAAGTGGTGATTGTTGGCACATTCATAGCTTTGAGCAGGCAGGCTTTGTAGCAGAGGCGTTTGGCAGAGGGGGCAAATATAGGGCATGATTTGGCGAATTAAATAAGTTTTTGTAGGTTGGGATAGGTTTTTTTCGGAGCAATAAAAAACGTAACCCAATATTTGTTTGGTTATGCGTAAATGGTTGGGTTTGGCTGCAATCCTTTGTGGCTCCACTGTTTAGGAATAAGACTTTAATAACTTTAGCAGGAGTAAAAAAGCTTTAGCTTTTTTCGTCAGATCCAGCAATAGCTAAAGCTATTGCACTCCTTATCAAAAGTCGGAGTTAATAAATGCTCATTCCTTAGCTTACTGCTAATAAGTTAAGGAAGTGCTTGTTTCTGTGGTCTGCCGTGCGTTTCGGTAAGCAGAGCTTACCTAGCATGTATTCCCGAATAGAATTTGGGAGCCAGAAAAACTGCGCTCCCTGTATTCCGTAAACTCCATACAGGCTATATTAGAACGTAAACTTTCGGATGTTATAAGATCGCATTCCTAAAAGTCCCTCTCTCATAATGGACTTATTCTTTAAATTTTTGGTAAATCTCACAAGCACTAATACGTTGATCTATATCTTGTAAAACACTTTGGTATTTGGTGCTGTAAGTTGATTTATATTGTGCGTGAAAGGCTTGGGCGCTGAGGTTTTCGGGTAAATCTCTTATCTCAGGCATAAACGCGTGGTAATTTGTTATGTGCGCCATTTTTTGTTGTATTTTAAGTGCTTGTTCTGGGTTGGCTGTGGCGTATTCGCCAAACTTTACGCCAGCTCTATCGGCAGCTAGGTCTATAAAGCTAAAGCCACTGCCGCGTTTGGCATCGTTCAGCTCTTTTTCTACGCCGACTAGGTGAGCGAGGTCGCTACTGCCTGATGCGGATAAGGTGGCAGACCACATAAAGTGTTGTGCCATATCGACGCGTTTATATAAAGAGGCTGCGTAGTAAGGTATGGCTTTTCTTTTCTTATTTTTGTTGCCTGAGCCAGGGTAGTTATTAACATAGCGATTGGCAATGAATATAACGAGTCGGTTTTCTTCGATAGCGTTGGCCGCTGAGGAGCGTTGTTGTGCTAGCTGAAACAAGGGCTGGAGAATCTCGCTTAGCGATAAACGCCATTTTTTATCATGTTTAAGTAAAGCTTTATCAAGTATTTCTTGGTATTGGTTTAAGGCGCGCTTGTCGATATTGGGTGTCAGTAAACTTTGAATTTTGGCTGTGGTTTGTGCTGGTAGTTGGTATTTGATCTGTAGTTGATTTGGGTAGAGGTGGATTTCTTTTAGATTTTGGCTGAATAAATTTAGGTACTGGTTGAGTCGCGTATGTTGAATGGCTTTGTCTATAAATAAACCAGCATAGGCGTCGGCAATGCTAATTTGGCCGATCTGTAGATTTCTTATTTCAGGGGCTTGGTACGGTGGAATATAGAGTTGAAATTGTAAGTCGAGATAGCGTCCAAATAAGTTGTTGGGCAGGGTAAAGCGCAACTGAAAAGAAAGGTAGTCTGTACTGAGTTTGATTAGCGATTGGCTGTCTGTGTAGAGGTTAAGTAAATATGCACAGGCGATATTGAGATCACGCTCAGTTAGACTAAGGTTAACGACTTGGTTGGTGCTGTGTTGATTGGCGTGCAGGATGGTCTTTGCGCGCTGAATGTCAGTGTTGGTGAGTTGCCATTGTGGAATGGCTATGCCTTTATTACTGGTGCTGAGCGTAATACAGATAGCAATAATTAATGTGGGTATTGCTATGCTGTATAAGATGGCGCGTAATAAAATGAGCATGGGTTTTAGCTGACGATCAGCTTGAATTTAGCTTTTGCTAAATAGTCAGTTTCTTGATTGAGGTCTGCTTGAGTTAACGGGGCATTGTCTAGCCAGCCTGCGGGGAATTCTATGCTAACCTTGTTAGTTCCTAATGTGATTTTAAATTCAGGTAGATCAGTATTACTACGGTTGCGATGTAATAAGACGGCTAGTCTTAAGATAATAACCATGTAAATGGCGCTGTTATTCCATGGGGCATGCAATTCGGCTAGTTTTTTGGTCGGAATTTTACGTCGATGGCCGGATATAAGCGTTGAGAGTAATGTTTGGTCTTGTTGAGAAAAACCCGCTAAGTCACCGTGTTTAATAATGTAAGCGCCGTGTTTGTGATATTGGCTATGCGCAATATTACGACCAATTTCATGCAGATCAGCAGCCCAAGTGAGGTATTGAGTCATTAGCTTGGTTTGTGCGCCTAAGAAGGAGCTAGATTGCGCTAATATGTTGGTAATGGTGTTTTTGATGGATTCTGCTTGTTTAGTGTCGGTATGGTAATGCGTAGTGAGTAGGTTTACTGTATCTGAGCGAACATCATGATCTGATATTTGACCTAAGTAGTCGTAGATCAGGCCTTCGCGTAAAGCGCCATCAGAAACGCTCATTTGTTCTATGTCTAAAGTTTGGAAGGTAGCATATAAAATGGCTAGACCGCCGATAAAGACAGGCAGACGTTCTTCGTCTAATTCGGGTAATTGGATTTCAGAAATATGTTTACATGTGAGTACGTGATCTTTTAATTTCTTTAGGCCCTGTAGAGTAATGCCATCATTACTCCATTGACTGGCGGTGATGACTTTAGCTATTGCGCGGATACTACCTGATGCACCAATGGCCTCATCCCATTGGTGGCTGTTAAATAATTTTTTATAGCTACTGAGTTGCTGGTTAACAAAGATGGTAGCTTTGTTAAATTGGCTGGAGCTGATAGTTCCATCAGTAAAGAAACGGTTGCTGACAGTAACGCAACCCATGCGTAAACTTTCTTTTTGAGAAGGGGTGGTATTAGTACCAATAATATATTCTGTACTGCCGCCACCGATATCCATAACAAAGCGGCGATTAGCATTGCTTTGTAAGCTATGAGCAACGCCTTGATAAATTAGTCGTGCTTCTTCTATCCCAGAAATAATATGGATTGGATAGCCTAGAGCGAGTTCGGCTTTGGCTAAAAATTGCTCAGCATTTTTAGCGGTACGTAAGGTATTAGTGCCGACGATGCGGACATTATTATCGGGGAAATTTTGAATGCGTTGACCAAAGCGCTCTAAACAAGCTAGTGCGCGTTGTTGGGTTACTTTGTCGAGGATGTTTTTTTCGTTTAAACCCGATGCTAGTCGCACCATTTCTTTTAAGCGGTCGATTGTTTTTATTTGCCCGTCTTTTACGCTGCAAATAATCATATGAAAACTATTGGAGCCAAGATCAACAGCGGCAATAAGTTCAGGTGCTTGCTCTAGTTCAGCGCTTTGTGTCATTTGTTTTATAGTGTTGTTGGATTATCTGCTAAAATTCGTGGTATTTTTTTGCAGAAGCATCGATCTAACCAGTGCTCTAATATAGCCGATAATGTACCTTATTTAATGAGATTCGTTAAGTGTTGATGTTGGCTTGTTGGGTAATAAGAGTGAAATAGTTTCGCGAGTTTTATTTACGAAAGAGTAGGGTGGACTTTAGTCCGCTGTTGAGTCATAAGTATCTACTAACTTTTTGGCATTAAAATACAACGAGTTGCAAGTTAGGGTGGCTCCCTCTCCTGCTGGAGAAGGCTTTTAGACTTGTGTAGATACCTCTGCTGTTTGTGATAAGCGGACTAAAGTCCGCCCTACCGTTATTTTATATATGTTGTTGCATTTTTCTTGATAGGATTTTAATGAAGGCTTTATCAATTCGTAATTTAAAGAAAACCTATGCTAATGGTTTAGTTGCAGTGAAAGGGATTGACTTGGATGTTGAAGAGGGCGATTTCTTTGCGTTGCTAGGGCCGAATGGCGCGGGTAAATCGACCACGATTGGGATTATTAGTTCTTTAGTCAATGCTAGCAGTGGTGAAGTGAAAATCTTTGATGTAGATTTAAAGAGAAAAACCCAGTTGGCGAAAAGCTATATAGGTTTAGTTCCGCAGGAAGTAAATTTTAATCAGTTTGAAACAGCGCGTAATATCGTTATGAATCAGGCAGGTTATTACGGTATGCCGCGAAAAGAAGCGAAAGTCCAGACGGAACGCTGCTTAAAATTGATGCATTTATGGGATCAACGCGATATGGTGTCGCGCCGCTTATCGGGCGGTATGAAGCGGCGAGTCATGATTGCCCGTGCTTTAGTGCATCAACCAAGGTTGTTGATCTTAGATGAGCCAACGGCCGGTGTGGATATAGAAATACGCCGCTCGATGTGGGAAACCATGAAGCAAGTCAATGAGCAAGGTACGACGATTATTTTGACTACGCATTATTTGGAAGAAGCAGAGAATTTATGCCGCAATATTGCCATTATCAATCAGGGTGAAATTGTCGAAAACACCGATATGCAGAGTCTATTGGCGCGTTTAAATGAAGAGCAGTTTATTTGTGATTTGAAAACTCCAGTAAAGCTTGCACCCAAGGTAGAGGGTTATCAAATTGAATTACTTAACGCTTTGCAGTTAAGTATCGCTGTGCCCAAAGCTTTAGGGTTAAATCAATTATTTTACGGCTTATCGGAGCAGCAGGTTGAGGTTATTAGTATGAAAAATAAATCCAATCGCTTGGAGCAGTTGTTTTTGGATTTGGTTGATCAGGGTAATAAGCCTTAGTCCGTGTGGGATCTTAGTCATAGTTGTAGGGCATAGATATCTACACAAGCATTAAAGCCCTCTCCATCAAGGGATGGGGTAATTGAGCGATATAACTCATTGTATTTTAATTATAAAAAAGAGCTACTAACTTAAGGCGGTACACTATATAGGTTCGCACTCCCAAACTCTGTTTGGGAGTGCGTGCTTTAGAAGCTCTGCTTCGTGTTTGATTTGAGTGTTAGTCACAGCCGGAGCTGTGAGAGCATGTATTCCCAAGCAGAGATTGGGAACAAGGTGTTGTTTATCTCACGTTAAGTTTTTAGCCTAAAAAATTGTGTAGATACCTATGCTCTGGAAGTATAGGTATCTACACGAGTCTAAAAGTCTTCTCCAGAGGGAAAAGGTTGGATGAGGGGAGTAAGAAAAGCCTTGATTTTATTCTCTTCACCCGAACCCTCACCAGCAGGAGAGGGAGCTATCCTAGGCTGTCGAAATTAGGTAGTTTAAGTAAAGATTTACTACCCCAGCTTATGGCTCGTTATAAACTCGTAAATAGACAGGAAGTCCAACAAACGATATGATAAAAATAAAACCTA
>JAUVAA010000140.1 GCA_030591965.1 bacterium | reverse complement strand
GTCCTTCTGAGTCAGAAGTTATTGAGCAACACGGCAACCCTCCAGAGCAATACCCTGACTGGAATTGATATTCACTGTATAACTTAATATCTCATTGGCGTGCAATTTATATTTGCAGTTAATGTGGATCCTATCGTATGTTTGCAGGCTATTATCATTTATTGTGGTCTCATTATCATTTAATGTGGTCTCAAAAAACGGATGTTTGCAGTTCTTAGCGATTATGTTTGCAGGCCGTTACACCTAGTTATTAAAAAAAAGCATGACCCATATGGGTCAAAATTAAAATTATTTTTTACTAGCTGATGTTACGCAGGGTATAGAAGAACCAATAGCTGTAGCGAATTGAAAAAATTGCAACTTATTGATTTTTAAAAAAAAAGGGGGGCGTAACATCAGTTACTAGGTTAAAAGTTAGAAGATTGTATTTGTATGACCGCTTATGGCTGAAAGCTGACCTTTTCTACCAAATTCGTTTGTCCCGTAAAGTATACATTATGGGACTATTTCCCAGAGCGGAAAAATGCGGCCTCGATACGTCCTTATTTGTGTTTTATTATTGATTCCTATAACATCCTTATATAAATAAGACTCTAAAATGAAAGCTAAAAAGATATGCGCTTCTTGGCTTATAGCTTCGCGGCTGCTTGGAGTCAGTCAATAATTTAAAAACACTTAGGAATACACATTAAATAGAACCCGAAACTTTAGGTTATGCAGCACCGCCAGCCCTCGAAGGACTGGCGGTGCTTTTGGGTATTATTGAATTTTGATTCCTTAGCACTTTTCGGTGCTGCCAACATAAACTAAAACTACAAATAAAAAGACCAAATCACGTTTTAGTTATCCCCCCCTGAGACACTACAAAACAAACTCAGCCGAACTTCCGTTTGCCGTTTTACTGATCACTAACTGCGCATCAATACGCTCTTTTAACTCATTCACATGACTGATTACGCCAACCAACCGCCCATCACCACTGAGTGAAGTGAGTATGTTAATCGCTTGCTCCTGCGAAGTGCTGTCTAGTGAGCCGAAACCTTCGTCAATAAATAAGGTGTCTAACTGCATGCCGCCGACATTATTTTGCACGACTTCACTCAAGCCTAAAGCCAAAGCTAATGAGGCCAAAAAACCTTCTCCACCGGAAAAAGTATGTACTGAGCGTGTCGTACCTGTGTAAGTGTCGCTTAATTCTATATCTAAACCAAAAGCTGATCGCTTATTACTTTGAGTCATCTTCCTTTTTAACTGATAGCGCCCATCACTCATAATATCTAAACGATACGAGGCGACACGTAAAATATCGTCTAATAATCGGCTCAATAAATAACGACTAAAACTGAGTCTGCTACCTTGATAACCTGAACCATTAGCAATTTGGGAAAGATGCTTTTTTTGTTCATGGTCTTTAATGACTGCTATTAATTTATCTTCTTCCTTGGCAATTTTTTTAATTAAATTATCCAGCACTTTAAAGCGCTCTTGCACTTGTACTTGTACTGTGAATAATTCATCTTTAAGCTTTTTAGCTTGCTCGTAGTGTGAATTTAAAGTGACTAAATCCGATTGAGTTTTATCTTTTAATTGCGAAATTAAGCCTTCTAGTTGCGCAGTAATCGTTTGCGTTTTCTGTTGATAACTTGCTACTTGCTCCGTTTTATTGGTAAGGTCGGATTCGTTTAATTTGGCGGTTTTAAGTTCGGCTAAATCACTAAATAAAGAATGATTGATGGCTGTTTCAATTAGCTGCTGTTGCACATTAAAATTATCAACAGCCTTTTTCTGTTGTGTTTGTGCACTAACCAAACCACCATTGACTGTATTGAGCTGCTTTTGTGCGGTTTGGTCTGCATTAGTTAAAGTTTGTAATTGTTGCTCGAACGCTTTAATGACTTGATCAAGATTTTTTATTTCAGCATTCAAGTTACTTTTATTTTGGTAATGCTCTGGGATAGCGCTAGTATGCGTGTTGATTTGTCCTTCCAGCGTATCCTGCTGTTTTTTATGACCCGCAAGCTCTGGCTGCTTTTTACTTAAACTATCCTGGCTCGCTTTGATACTTTGTTTAAGATCAGACAGTACTTTCTGTAAACTTGTTTTTTCCTTAACTTGCTTGTTAATAACTTTATATTGCTCAGTAAGCCCGTTAATTTTCTCTTCAACTGAAATAATGCTGACGCTGTTATCGGGGTTCGCTTTTTGCAATTCAGCTAAGACGCTGACAATACCGGCTAAAGTCTGGCTTTGAGTATTTACTGCTTGCTGAGTATCAGCTTGCTTTTGTTGTGCTGCGTTTAATGCTTGTTTTGCCTTGTTTATTTGCTGATCTGACGGAATATGATCAGGTGCTATTGCCGGTGCAGGATGACTATGACTACCGCAAACTGAACAGGCCTGCTCATTTTCAAGTTTACTCGCTAGTAATGATGCCATATCTTGCCAACGCGCTTGCTCTAGTGACTGTAAAGTATTGCCTAGCGTTTGCACTTGCTCGCTATCTTGTACTAACCGCCCCTGAAAGCCTTGTTCAATTAACTGAGCTTGCTGTAATTCTTGTTGCTTTTGTTCTATCGCTTGCAGTTGCTTTAATTGCTCTCGTGCTTGCTCACCTTGATGCCGCGTTGTTATTAATACCGCTTCGCAATCGCTCAGGGAATTTAACTTTAATTCCGTATCTTCTAGCTCGATACGCTGAGCTTTAAGCCCTTTTTCTACTAAAATTAGAGCATCATTCGCTGTATTAAATATTAGTTGCGCTTCGTGATAACGCTGTTTATCGCTGACGAGTGTGATCAAGGATTTATTGATATGAATTAACTCTAAACGCTCAGCTATTTTATGTTCTTGAGCGGGCTGATCTAGCTCCAATTTATTCAATTCTGACTTTGTTTTTGTCGCGATGCCAGTACACTCTTGAAAACTTTTTTCAGCATTCTGAAGCTCCGTATTTGCATTAATTGCGGCTTTGTCTGCGACAATATAAAGACAAAAATCCGGCCATAGCTTTTCTGCTTCGCCATTACGTTTCAATAGCTTTGCAATATCAGCCATCCTATCTTTTTGTTCGGTCAAAACTTGCTGAGCTGCAATTAAACTTTGCTGTTGCTGGAACAATTTATCTAAGGCGGTCGCTTGATTAAGCTGTGTTTCTGCTAGCTCACGCAGCACTTCTGCTGCAGTAACCTGCTCAATGGCTTGTGCGCATTGCTGTTCAATAAGTTCTAATTGAGGTTTTAAATGCAAAACATTATCTACATTTTCACTTTTCAATAGGCCATTAATTTGCGCTTCCAAGTGATCAACTTGCTGCTTACTTTCCGCTGCTAATGTTTTTAATCGGCTGGCAAATAAAGCAAGAAATTCGGTATCTACTAGAGTTTTTAGTATCTCTTCACGCTTATCCGAGTCAGCACTTAATAATTCTCTAAACTTTCCTTGTGCCAGCATCATTACTTGGCGAAACTGTTTTACATCAAACCCTAATAGCGCTTTAATTTCCTTTTTAGTCAGCGTAATACTTTCTGCAATTAAAGTCGCATGTTCAGAAGGCTGGTCCACCTCATCCAGTTTATATAACGCGGAAATAACCGCTTGCTCAGTCTCGCCATCGCCACGCTTTTTAGCGATCATTTGCTTAGGCGAAAAGTAAGCACGGAATAAATCACTTTGCATGGCAAAATCTAAACTGATTTCTGTACTAAGACTAGATAGCGCATGATGTGAACGCATTTCTTCTACTTTTCTTTCACCGCCTGAAGTTTCGCCATACAAAGCGCAACAAATAGCATCAAAGATTGTCGTTTTACCAGCGCCTATATCGCCAGTAATTAAAAATAAATTCCGCTCGCCCAATAATTGAAAGTCGATTATTTCAGTTCCAGCATAAGGCCCAAAAGCCTGCATTTTAAGTTTTAATGGTTTCATATCTTATTCCTTTAATGACTGTCGCTAGTTAATTGCTCAACGACATCTGCAACTAATTTATGCTGCTCTTCGTTCAATTCCTCCGCACAAATATTCTGGTAAAATTCGGCAAATAATTCGCTTATGTCCTGCTTTTGTAATTCTTGAAAACTTGTTTCTGTTTGCGCTGCATTTTGATTGGTTTTGCTCAGATGTTTAATTTCCAGCGCGTTAGGATACATTTCTTTTAGACGACGCATTGGCTCATGTAAGCCTTCTTTATCTTCCAATTCAGCACGAATAAAATCCTCACGCTGAGTATCTAAATGCGCCTGCTCTAATATCTCTGTCAACGTGCCTTTAACGATGCGCATATCACGTGCAGGCTTTAAAGGGGTATGTAGACTACTTACAAAACCTTGATCATCAAGAGTCACTTCCGTTATCCCTTTATTATGTTTCACTTCGCTAAAACTGTATTTAAGCAAGGAGCCCGAATAGCGCACATGATCATAGCCAGCTCTTTGCGCCTGATGTAAATGCCCCATCGCTACATAATCAAATTGACTGAGTATATTGGCTTCAATATGTGACGTGCCTCCTACCGATAATTGCCGTTCTGAATCACTCACTTCTCCACCAATAACAAATTCATGAATAATTAGCACACTACGTTTACCTTTAGGGTGTTGCTCAATAATGTGGGCTACTTGTCGCTGAATGACATCCTGATGCGTCAATATTTCACTATCTTGATATAAAGAGCGTGCGGCAATCGGCGATAAATAAGGCTGCGGGTAAAAAAACACTTCGCCATACTTATCGCTTAAGATAATAGGCTGAATTTCGACACTCGCTTTACCTATAATATGTACCTTAGCTTTCTCCAGTAGCTTAGAAGCAAAACTCAAGCGCGGCCCACTGTCATGATTGCCACTAATCATAATAATAGGCACAGCTAAATTCCCTCCCACATAATTGATAAAACTTTCTAATAAGCGCACCGCACCTTCGGGTGGAATAGCTTTATCATAAATATCACCGGCAATAATTAACGCACTTGGTGGATTCCGTTCAATTTCGGATTTTAATTGCTCGAGTATATGTTGCTGATCTTCGAGCAAAGAAACATTATGTAAAATACGACCTAAATGCCAATCGGCAGTGTGAATAATACGCATAGTTTTGAGGGTTTGATTTATTTTGTAAACAATTTAGCTTAGTTTAGTGGTAGGTCGTGACCCAAAATAAAGGACATTCTTAAAAAAAACCAGCATTAGTTTATACCTACTCTAAGTGATGCTAAAATACAACCATGCATGATTTAACTACTTTAAAATTAATTGAACGTATCAGTACTCTATTGAGGGCTGAGCAGCGAAAAAAATATTCTGCGCTAGGATTACAGCCCGTCCATGTGCAAACACTTGACTATTTAGCCAGTTGCAATCGTTTCAGTGACTCACCAGCAGCCGTCACAGACTATTTAGGCTTAACTAAAGGCACCGTTTCGCAAACTCTACAAGTTTTGGTGCGCAAGGGATTCATTGAAAAAAAACAAGATGATGTTGATAAACGTATCGTTCACCTAAAAATATTACCTGAGGGTAAAGCGCTTTTACAAAGCATTACCCCTTTTGATGTCTTCACTAAGGCAGAACAAGCCATTGAAAATAAGCAATTTGATTCTATCAGTGCCGCACTTTATGAGGCGCTCATTGCCTTACAAAATGTTAACGGCACCAGTAGCTTTGGGCAATGCAAAAACTGTATTACTTTCAGCGAAGAAAACGATCACTATTATTGTTTATTAATGCAGCAACCATTGAGCCAAGCGGATATTGAAAAGATTTGCCGTGAATATGTCTCTGTTACCAATTCTGGCTTAGTCTAAACTAAGCTTTATTTATACACTACTGGAAATTTTTTATGTTTGATCCAAAATCAATTGATGATATCGCTAGCCGCCTAAGTGATGCTATTCCTCCCGGCTTAAATAACTTTAAAGAAGATATGGAGAAAAATTTTCGCGCTATTTTACAAAGTGCTTTAGGTAAAATGGACTTAGTGACTCGTGAAGAATTTGAGGTGCAAAAAGGTGTCTTAGCTAAAACACGCTCCAAACTAGAAGACTTAGAAAAACGTGTTGCTGAAATGGAACAACACATTTCAAAATAGCTCCAATATCAAATCAATAGCTTGAGTTTACGTAACTTCTCATTATTATAAAGGTACAGGCAGTTTTTTCAGTTCGTCATTCCTGTACGCTGTTAGCAGGAATCTATGCTCAACGTAGATTCCCGATAAAAGCACTCGGAAATGATAATATTTTTATAGGTATTTGCCTATGGATAATGAGGAGTTACGAGCTTACACTCTCAAGCTATTTTCTTAATTCTCTCTGCAAGTCCACTAAAACGCTCAACTTTACGTTGAATGGTTTGTAAAAACACCTCTTTATTAGTAAGCATTTTTAGCATTTTTTTCGCCCGCGTTATTCCCGTATAAATAAGCTCTTTAGTTAATATTGGATTAATCACTTCCGGTAACACCAATAACACCTCATCAAACTCTGAGCCTTGGCTTTTATGTATAGTCATAGCAAAAACAGTTTCACAATATGGCAAGCGCGCTGGCAAATACTTTCTGACCAGACCATCAGCATGTAAGAAAAAAACCATTAATTGTCCGCAATTTTCAGTATCAGGCATACAAATACCTATATCGCCATTATATAACTGCAAAACAGCATCATTTTGCGTAATCATTATAGGCCGGCCACTATACCAATCACCTGAATTTTTAACGAGTCGTTGCTCTATGAGCGCTTGAGTCACTCGAAAATTAATATCATCGACACTGTATAAGCCCTGCCGCGTTGCACATAGCACTTGAAAAGCATTAAAAGCTGCATAACATTCTGTAAAGTCAGAATTTTCAGAAATTAACTGTAAGTAGGCAACTTGTTTATTGACGATATAGTCAATTAAATCTTCCTTCAAAAAACAGACTTCTGCATAATCCTTTGCTAATAATTCCCAAGCCAAATCAGCTTCTTGATGATTAATTGCTTCAGCGAAAGTTTTTATATGTCCAGAAAACCGGTAAGAAATTTTCAGCTCCTGCGTGTACTTGGGCAAAGCATTTGTTAAGTCAGCCAATACCGTTCCTGTTTCCACGGACGCTAACTGATCTTTATCGCCTAATAAAATAAGCCGCGCATTTACCTTTAAAGCGTTAACTAATTTAGTCATTAAAGGCAAATCAATCATCGACACTTCATCAACCACGATAATGTCATAAGGCAAGGGTGAATCTGCATTATATTTAAAATAGGGCGATGGCGGCCTTGCACCAAGTAAGCGATGAATAGTGACAACTTGTTCAGGAATCATTTCCTTTAACTCCTCAGAACAATCTAAACCGTTTTTACTTTGTCCGATAGATTCTTGCAGCCTCATAGCTGCTTTTCCGGTAGGTGCTGCAAGCATGATATTTACAGGAATTTCTGAAAATTCCTGTAATAAAGCCAGAATCTTGACCACCGTTGTTGTTTTTCCTGTGCCCGGCCCACCTGTTACTATAGTAAATGGATACTTTATAGCTGCAATTGCCGCTTCTTTTTGCCAATCAATGCTGTCATTAACAGGAAAATATCGATCAAATACCTCAGGAGAACTACTCAGTAAAGAACCTTCCCCCATCAAACTAACTAATTTCTTCGCTAGTTGACACTCATAGCTCCAATAACGCTGTAGATATAGTTGATTGTCCTCCAATACCAAAGGTAAGGTGCCAGTTTCATCTGCCATACCTGAGTTCAGGACTACAGTTAGCTCTTCTTCACTTAACTGAAAGCAACTATGTCCTTGGCTCCGAGCATACGATAACTTGGCCACTATTGCTTCAAACTGTTTACCTTGCTCATCTTTTAGCCCACTTCGCTGAGTTAAGAAGCGAGCAAAAGCATAATCTAAACGACTGAGAGTTATTTCATTTAGCATGAGCTGCCTATTTATAAGTTAAGAAGATAATATTTAGACATTTTACCTTTCCTAGCCAAATAAAAGGCAAAAAAAAACCCATCTTCGTTAGAAGATGGGTTTAGTATTAAGAGCTTGGCAATTCCCTACTTTCACATGGATAAATCCACACTATCATCGGCACTAAGCGGTTTCACTTCCGAGTTCGAAATGGGATCGGGTGGTTCACGCTCGCTATGGTCACCAAGCAAACTGGTTTG
>JAUVAA010000068.1 GCA_030591965.1 bacterium | reverse complement strand
AACCGATATACACGATACATATTCTTCTGTAACTCCATAAGCTGGCTACCTGACAATGGAAAAAGCCCCATTGTAAGCTATCCAGCTCGGGGGCAAGCCACCCGAGATTTACGCTATGCGGTTAAAAGGGCAAGTACCTACTTTATTAGTCGCTTACGTTTTTACAAAGTGTTGTTATGCCAATTTAGTCAATAATCCAATAATAACTGTCGTTAGAATTAAGCAAAGGCTTTTCCAAAAAGCAACAGGGTTCCGTTCTATTAAGGGGGGGCGAGTTTTATTTAAACAGGCCTGACTCGGATGGCGCAGTTCGTAAACGAACTCTGATAAGTCTTCGTAACGTTTATAAGGATCTGGATGCAGGGCTTTTTTGAGGATAGTATCAACCCAGATAGGAATTTCTCGTTCGTCATCCAGTACTGAATGGTAGTTTAATTTCAATTGAGCTGATCTTGTTCTAGCTTTGGAAACGTCAACGCCATAAGGCAGTCTTCCTGATAACATTTGATAAGCAATTACTGCTAATGAAAACATATCCGAATGTGGCGTGCCGCTGGCACCTAGGAAATATTCGGGAGCCATATACGGTGCAGTGCCTAGCAAATTATTTTCTGCAGTAGAATTTGTCATTTCTATAAGGCCGGCCACGCGAGTAGAGCCAAAATCTATAATTTTCACTGTGCCAGAGTTGTCAATCATGATATTTTCTGGTCTTAAATCTTGGTGTAGCATTTCCATTCTATGAAATGCACGTAACCCTTTAGCAGCCTGTTCGACAATGTTACGCACGCTTTCTAGATCAGGCGCTGGATGATCTATCATCCACTGTGTTAGGGTTTGGCCTTCTATAAACTCAGTAACAACATATAAATAATGACGAGGGCGAGATTGAGTACAAGGTTTTAGTACGTGAGCACTATTAATACGCCGTGCAATCCACTCTTCCATTAAAAAACGCTCGAGATAAGCCGGATCTTCTCTCAGGTCAATAGAGGGGGTCTTTAAGATAACTTGGGTATTGGTTTCTTTATCTATTGCTAAGTAAACGTGGCTACGACTGCTGGCATGTACTGACCTAACAATAGTGTACCCATCAAAATCCATCCTTGCCTCTAGTATCGGCGGGAAAGGTAGCTTAGTTAATTGCTGATAAAGAGTATTGGCATCTTGACTAGGTAACTCATCGATTCTAATAATTTGTGTGGTCAGGTTATCAGTACTGCCTCGATTGTACGCTTCTTGTACAATCGCTTGCGCGGCCTTATCTAAATCGTCTTTATACTTACTAATCACTGTGGCGATAAAATGATCGTTAGCGTATTCATAAACTCCATCAGTCGCTAACAAAAAAATATCGCCTTTTTCTACTGGTAGTGATTGATAGTCAATTTCAATATGTGAATCAATACCAAGAGCGCGGCTAAGGTAGCTTTTATCCGGCGAAACCCATAAGCGATGATCATGAGTTAGCTGCTCTAAAGTATGGTCATGTAAACGATAGATGCGTGCATCGCCAACATGAAAAATGTGTGCTGTCGTTGCTTTAATAACCATGGCACTGAAAGTGCAAACATAACCTTTATCTTTATCGAAACGGTGTTGACTCTGCTGACTTTGAGCATATAACCAAGAGTTGGTTGCAATTAATACGCGTTGTACAGATTTTTTGACTGACCATGTTTCTGAGGTACAGAAGTAGTCCTCTAAAAAACCGGCAACAGCCGCTTTACTGGCAATTTGGCTGACATCACTACTGCTGATACCATCAGCGATAGCTAGCGCAATTCCTTTAGAGTTGAGGAATGGCTCTTGCGGGATGCAAATGCCATGAAAATCTTGGTTAATATCTTTACGGCCTTTGTCGGAGTGTTGACCGGTGGCTATTTTTAATTGATTGGACATAATAAACGACTCAGCTCTTCACGAGCTGAGTTTCTGTTTCTCAAGAAAGCAAACTTTCATTTATAAACTACGTTGTGGGCTAGTTTTTACATGTGTGTAATACAGAGGTAAACCGACAAATACAAAACCGCCAACCAAATTACCCAATACAGTTGGAATCTCATTCCAGATTAAATAATCCATGATAGTAAATCCACCGCCCATAATCATTGAGAATGGAAATAAAAACATATTTACAATTGAATGCTCAAAGCCCATAAAGAAGAAAAGCATAATTGGCATCCACATAGCCATCATTTTTCCTGTTGCTGAAGTAGAAATCATCGCACCGACAACACCCATAGAAACCATCCAGTTACACAACATACCACGGATAAAAATCGTGAACCAACCACCAACGCCATGTACCTTGTAACCTAAGGTTCTCGCTTCACCAATTGTACCTACTTTTGCTGCAATAGCACCACCATCCGTGTTGTACCCAATCGTTAAAATAAAGGACATTAGAAAGGCAACAGTCAAGGCACCAGCGAAGTTACCTAGAAATACCAAGCCCCAGTTACGTCATACTTGGTTCATGGTGACGCCAGGCCTTTTATCGAGAAGGGAAAGTGGTACGAGCATAAATACACCTGTTAACAAATCGAACTTCATCAGGTACAACATAATGAAGCCAACAGGAAAAAGCACAGCACCTAATAGTGGTGATCCTGTTTTCACTGCAACAGTAATCGCAAATATAGCCGCAAGCGCTAAAGTGGCTCCAGCCATAAAAGCGCGAATAAGAGCATCCTTAGAGGACATGTAAACCTTGGATTCACCTGCATCGACCATTTTGGTAACAAACTCAGTTGGTTCTAAATAAGACATTAATTTTCTCACTAAAGTTAATCGGAGGGATCATCCATAATCATTGGACATGCTTTTACATATCTTATTATTGTTAAAGCAATTAATGCGCCAAAACAAGAGAGCATAGTCTATTCGCTATTGTTCTTTATTATGCCTTTGCTTTGAATTGCTTTTCGCCCCTTAAGTGTGCACTTCATAACCAATGTGGTGCAACGGTGTAGGTTAGAGCTACTTCCTTTTAGTAAGGCATAAGGAGTAAAAAATCGTTTTTCGATAAAAGACTTATCAAGGTAGAACAGTAAGTTACCCAGATATCCCCTCTCACAGCCCCCAGCAGCGCGCGGAATTACCGTACGCTGGGGCCTTCTAAACTACTCGCTTTGCACTTCGCTACATTTCTATTCTTAGAAAGAATAGACATACCCTTAGTTTCGCAATTCCAAAGCCTTTACCCGCCCTTTAAACCCTTTTGTGATGTAAAAATGAGTTAGGAGAGACTTTATTACTCTATGGTAAAAATAAGCTCCCCAAGTATGAATGAACTTGTACATTTTATCTGGGGCGCAGGTCTTTAGCCTGCGCTTTATTGTTTCATGCTCGTTCCCTTAACTAATTGCCTATAGGTGCCGCGTAAGCATCTGAAACCAGCTCAGGTACATTACTCCCCGTTAGTGCTTGCAGAAATTCGACTAAACCATTGATCTCTGTTTCAGTTAAATTTAACGGCTGAATCAGAGCGTCTAAATTTTCATTAACCACACCGCCCTGATTATAAAACCGAATCACTTCCTCCAAACTCGATAAAGAACCATTGTGCATATACGGCGCAGTTAAAGCGATATTTCGTAAGCTGGGAGTTTTATATTTCCATCTATCCTGAGGGTCTTGAGTGATTTCATAGCGCCCTAAATCATTTGCTTTGGTTTCCCTAATAGATGATAAATGCTGACGGTCTACCTCTATAAAAACACCAGGAGCAACTTGTACTGTTTGATTTTCTGGCTCTTTAAGCATCGATTCACGATAACCAATTCCCGTATTATGTAACTGATTATCGGTAAATAGTGCAAAATCTTTATCCAGAGTATGACAAGCACTACACCCTGCTTTACCCGTAAATAATTGATAACCACGTTTTACAGCATTATTAACCGCATCATTTTTCTTAGCAAAAAACCATTGATCAAAAGCAGAATTAGCTGAATTCAAACTGCGCTGATAGCTAGCGATTGCTTGACCGATATTTAACATATTGGGGGCTTGAGCAAAGTTCCTTTCAAACATCCCTTTATAGTCTGCTAGTGATTTTAGTTTATTAACCACATAACCGATTGAAGGATTGGCCATTTCATTATGCGCTAACAAAGGCCCCCAGACTTGTTGCTCTAAGCTATTTTCACGGCCATCATGAAAAAGCGTAGTGGCATAAGCTATATTATAAATCGTTGGGCTATTACGCCGCACGCTACGCCCTTCTATACCAACAGCGGTTGCCATTTCATGACTACTAAAACCCTGCTCTGGAATATGGCATATCGCACAGGAAAAAGTATTATTCAGTGATAAACGACGGTCATAAAATAGCTTTCTGCCTAATGCTATTTTAGCTGTTGTTATGGGGTTATTTTGAGGCACTGGCAAAGGTGGTAAGCCTAGCGGTATTTGTTGTGTATTCGCATATAAATCAGCTGCCTTTCCCTGACGTTGATTTAAAGCAATCGACTGCGTTTGGTAATCTTTCTGTGCATAGTTTTGTTTATTATCGCCTGCTTGAAACAATGCTTTATCTTCACTCGCTACTTCGGTATTTTGTGTATGAACTTCACTTAATAAGGTTTTGACATCATTAATTAAGGTGTCCGCATGTAAAAATGAAACACTATAAATATTACGCACTTGCTTATCGGTATCAATCAAATACACGCGCAAAATATGCGAAAAAGTGCCCGTAAATTCACCTTTTTCATCATACACTTTTTGAATACTTTGCTGATACTGGTCTAATATTGGCTGTAATTTCTGCTCTGATTGCGTGGTTAAAAATTGCCAATCAACTTGTTCGCTGATAAAGCTTTGCGCATATTCACTCATTGCTTCTGGCGTATCATGTTCGGGATTAAAGCTTAACGTCAGTAAGCGTAATTTTCCGGCTAACTCTGATTCTTTTTGCAAGCGTCGATTAATCTTATGAAAAACCATAGTCGCCAGCGGACAGCCATTCACATCACTGCAAGTAGAATAAATAAAACTAAGCAAGACTATTTTATCGCCCATTAATTCATGTAAATGGCGAGCTTGTTTAGTCGTTGTCAACACCTCGCCATCAGCTGCCTTGTCAATAACAGGCAAGTTATAGCTTGCGACTTGAGGCGCATTAAAAGTTAAGGGACTGTAACCGGGAGCTAAATTAGGTTGTGCGGGTTCTGCTAACAGGTCGCCGCCATAACATACCCCAGTCATTAATAGAGCAATGAATATTTTCATAATTATATTTACCCATTGTTGTGGGAGCGACTTTAGTCGCGAAAAAAATAGCTATCGCGACTAAAGCCCTCCTACATATTCAATATATTACCGATTCAACTTAGCAAATAAATCCACGGACTTTTCAGGCGATTTACTCGCATACAATGAATAAGCACCAAAACGCATTTGATGCGCACGGCCTAATTTTTCTTTAATAAAATCAATCGAGAATTTTTCCGTTAATTTTTTCCCATCCCAGCTGAATAATTTCAAATACTGCTCATTATCTGCGCCTTTTTTATCCCAATTAGCCAATAATGACGAACTGTAATATAAACGCTTGCCATCCCAGCTAGATGAAACCATATTCACTTGCGACCCAATTTTTTGCTCAAACACTTGCTTAGGATTAAATGGATCAGAAATATCAAAACCACGGGTTTTGCCATCCATAAAAGTATTTACCCATAACATTTGGTCATCACTTTGTATGGAAATATCCACAGGTAAAGGAATTTTGCTTGGATCACCAATATCCGCCACTGCTTTTGACTGCCATTGACCTTTATCATCCTCATAAATCAACCAGATTTTTGAAGTCAATGCTGTCGTCGTAAAGCAATAATTATGATTTGGATTCCATGCACAACGAATTTCTAAAGGTGCGCCAGGTACATCAAATATTTTTTTCGGCTGACGCGCATGTAAATCCCACTGCACCACAGTATTACCAAAGCGTTTCATTGCTTCGCCATCACCCAGCATTTTACCGAAATCCATCATATAATTTGACCAGCCAGTAAATGAAGAACTGAACATTGCATTACGTCGTGGCAAAACACGCACATCATAGCCGTAACCATCCGCATACAAACCAGTTTTAACCGCGCCACGTAAATCACCATCTGTTGGTGTCCAGTGGGTAACAATATGCTCGCCTTTATTGCTGTATTCAACCATTGCAGTACGACCGCCATGATCTTTATTATTAGACAAGCCAGTAATCATCATACGACCCGGTAAAGCATAAGTCGTATGTGGGCCAACGACACCGCCGCTTTTACTGACGAAATCATCAATGACTTTTGTTAACTTAGGTTTAGCCGGATCAGTATGTACATCAAAAATGAAAATTTTATTAGTATCTAACCCACCCGCCCATAAATATTTACGGTCATCTGTAAAACCGGAATGGTGAGCCTCATTACGCGCCCCAACAGAAAGGCTATTAATGACTTTTCCATAGTTTTTTGATTTGGGGTTTACATCTACAGTAACCAGTTTGTCTTGCTCATCACCGAGGCCTTCCATGCCCAAAGTCCAGACATAAACAAAGTCTTCTTGACCGACAATTTTAGCCATATACGGTGATTGGCACGTTTCATCGGCTTGAATAGGTGCCGATATAAGTAAACTGCTCACCATAAAAGCACAAGCTTTAAGCAGTGTTTGCCAGCTATTAATCGATTTCGTTGTTTTCATTATTCTTCCTCGTTCAGTATTATTTTTATTATTGTTATTTAGCAGTTGTGGGAGGAGGTTTTAGTCGCGACTTATATGAAATGTCAGCTAACCCCCTCCACAATAGTTTGTTACTGTTTATTCTCCTGTGGTTGGATCAATAATTGTTTTAATTTCAGCAATAGAATCAGCGGGGAACTCACCTTTTGCCGCATGCTCTCTTACTGCCTCTTCATTTGGCGCAATATAAACACAATACACCTTATCAGCAGTCACAAAACTTTCTAACCACTGTATCTGCGGCCCCATTTCACTCAATACACAGCAGGATTTCTGCGAAATTTGTTGTAAATCACTCGCCGTTAATTGGCCTGCACCAGGAATGTTTCTCTCGATAATATATTTAGGCATATAAAGCTCCAAAAATGACCGGTCGTCTTAATTCGGTCGTTAAAAAAACAGTATGGTTAATTTAACAACAATACTGCATAAGTATACGCTTATTTAGCTAAGCTACGCTTTAAAATAATCATCCAATAAAGTATCGCAAAATTCTTGCAATGGCTGGACTGACTGCTCGATTTTCATTCTCAACAATGCGCCCTGCCACAAATTTACAAGCATATCAGCCATACTTTCGGCTGAACGATCTGTACGCACTGCTCCTTCTTGCTGGGCGCTTTCTAATGCATCTTGCTGTAATTTTTTATAGCGCGCCACGGCACTTTTTAAAGAGCGATTACATAGGACACTCGTATCACCTATTTCACCCATAAGATTACCCAACAAGCAGCCGCCTTTATAGCCGCCCTTTTCCACCTCAACAATTAATTCAGCATAATAATTTTGTAACGCGGATAAGGCATCTACTTGTGGGGTTTGCAAATGAGTCGTTAAGCGTAAAATAAAGGGCTCGATATAATGCGTAATCGCTTCAGCAGCAAACTCTTCTTTGCTAGCAAAATAATTATAAAAAGAACCTTTAGGAACTTGAACACTATCTAAAAGCTCTTTAATACCCGTGCCATGATAGCCTTGTGTCATCAGCATATGCACGCCTTGATCGAGTAGTTTTTCGCGCTTAATCTGTTTATTGCTTATCATTGCCATGGGTTAATTATGCGACCGGTCGTCTTATTATGCAAGTTTATCTGCTTCCTGTGGGAGAGGCTTTAGCCTCGACTTGTAACAAAACCGAGGCTAAAGCCTCTCCCACAAAGACTGACCTTCTGAATTTAGCGACCAAGATGAGTCACTAAATTTACCGCTCCAAATACTTATAAAAATAAGCCTCAATCGCTAACATCTGTCGTTTAAAAGCTCCTTTAGAGGTCTTTCTATCATCTTTAATTCGCACAAAATGCCGACAATCATGCGCTTTACTCCAAGCAAATAAGGGGGCAACTTGCCTGTCCAATGTTTCCAGTGTCACTATTGTTCCTGCTAACTTTTCCGCATCAGGAATTAAACGTAAATCAGCTTTGCGATGATCCGGCCAAGCGGCAGAAATATGCATTTTATTTTCATATAAAATAATACTGTATAAATACTCCACCGCACCACTTTGTGCATCAGCCCAACAAGGCGGGTGATCCAAACCATTCGCTTGCAATTTTTTCTGCATATAAGCCAACCGACCTTCAAGCGTTTTCTGCTCCTGCAACGCGGCCTCTGCTTTATTTAGTAATTTCTCGACTGCTTGAGAAGAGCCCTCTGCCAGACCATTTCTCGCCAACACCTCGACTAACTTTTTATAATCTTGCAAAGCCTCTAATTCACGCTTTAATTGGGTATTAGCCTGTTGCAATTCGATTCCAGCTTGTGCTTCTTGTAATCTTACGAAAAGTTCATTTAACTGTTGCTCACTGGGCTTAGCAGCAAAACCTGCAGCCTGCATCAAACGGCTTTCTAATAATTGTAGGCGCTTAAAATTATCCTCGTTTTCCTGCTGCGCATCAATTTCAGCCTGTAACTTGGCCCTTTGCTGAATTTCATCCGCTAGTTTTTGTTCTGTATTTTGTAAGGTTGCTGCACTAACAATCATCAACAAAAAAAACATGATAAAGCCTAACTCATTTAGCGTGATACCTAATAAAAAAGAACGACGACCTTCTTGCGTAGCCATAATCAGTCCGCTAATCGCTCGTTATTCTGCTTAATGCTGGTAATAAGGTCTCGCTGCATAAAGCCTAGTGATTCTCTTGATTGTTGCAAAATGTCAGCCATTTCTTGCTGATGTTGTTTAGCCAAATCAATATCTACCTGAGCAACACCGCCCATATCCGCCATTAACTGCGTATGTTGTTCCATTAACGTATTAAAGGTTTCTAAGCGCTTAAAGGTAGATGTAACATGCAGGCCAAAGTTAGAAATCTGCTCCACTGTTTCCTTTGTATTCGTTAAAGCATGTGCAATGTCTTGCAAATCGGCACCAATCTTAGCGCCCGATCCGGTATTATCAGCAATCGCTTGAAAAGCACTAGAAACATGCTTTGATGATTGTTTTAATTTAAACGACATAGTGTCCAACTCATCAGGCAGGGAATTCACAGCACCGACTAATTTAGTAAAATTTTGCATCGCTAAAGATGACTTCTCAGCCTGCTGGTCAAGACTCTCAGAAATACCTAATGTTTTTTCTGATAAGGTAGAAACATCTTTAACTACTTGGAAAAAATCATCATTCAGCTTGGTATTGGCCTGTAATTTATCATTAAACAAGCCTATCGATTTAGCCAAAATATCCACCTCAGTTGCTGTACTACTGATACTGGAAACAATACTTTGTGTACTTTGTGAAATTTTCCCCTGCCCTATATTGACTTCTTTCAGCAACACTTGCGTTTCATCTAAGCGAATTAATAAACGCTCCAAAGGAGTACTTAACTTTTCAGCAAATATTTCCTCAGGGAGCTTTATATTTTGTATGTTTTTAGCAAACACATCGACCACGCCGGTAATGGTTTGATTAGTGGCCTGAATATTATTCTGCAATGCAGTCGTACTCGCTTGAGTATTTTCTTCCATTAGCAGAGCCATTTTTTGCATGCCTTCTGCCGCTTGAGCAATTGACTGCTGAATAGCTACTTGAGTTTCTTGATGCGAAACATCCAGTTGCATAGAAATCAACTTCGCTTTTCTTACCAGCTCATTAGCAGCTTGCTCTACTTCAGTCATGACTTGTCGTTCAATACTATTTAAATCAAGCTGAAAATTATTAATAAAAATTCTGACCGCTAGTCCGAATATCGTGGTGATTAAAGCCAGACTAAAATTAGCGGTTAATAAACTGGCTTCTAAGCTATCGCTTTGATAAAAATATAAGGAAACCACCAAAGCAACGAGCGTTAATAGAAAGCCCAGGTAATAAACACTGTCCGCAAACTGCTCCATAAAAGCACTTTCAACACTGTGTAAATAACCGACCCAGGTATAAATAATCATACACAATAAAGGGAGAACAACAGCCAGCAGCGGAAGATTGAAATACTGTGGCAAGCAAACACTTAAAACTCCGCCAGACAGCGCAAAAATAAACATTTGGCGCACATCGCGTATCAACCCTTGCTGTAGTTTTTCATAGCTCATTATGCTTATCCGTCAATTTTTTCAATCAAAGTAACTCGCCCACCGATAGACTGGATAAAGTCAGACCAGAAAAAAGCATGTCGCTTATTTTGTAGTTTTTCCATACCTTCACGTCGTACATATAAAATATTAACTTCTGCCTGTTGTAAATCAGTATTAATACGCTGATAGTACAAACTCTTTTTCAGTTCAGAAAAATCCATCTGGCCGCGATAATGCGACCATTCCGGTGTATGCTGTAACATATCCGAAATAAGAATAATTTGCTTTTGTGCAGCTTCAGCGGCAACTGGAAAGGCACTCAGCGAGATAGTCTGAAATACTTCCATAATGGGTGAAAAATCAGCCTGAGCTGGCTGCATAAAACCATCAATGGCCTGATCTAAAGGTTGTTCAAATTTTTCATGCCAGCGCTGCCGAATCAACTTAGGATTCTCATAAAAAGCATTCGCATCATCGCCCGTTCTAGGTGCGCAGACTACAAAATCAGGGGAAATCTCTTTATTATTATTCGCATCAATCACATAAACGGAAATGCGAGTGTTCGGTAATAATTTAGCTTTAAATTCGCTAAAAAAACGGCGCAAGAATTGTTGCTGAATCTTGTTATACGTGTCGCTCTTATCAAAAACTAATGCTACATATTTAGGGCTAGCGACATCGATAGGACACAAGGTATTAGGATCATATGCTGCCTGATTGTTCTGTAATTCATATCGAAAAAAAGCCAAAAAAGCGACCAGCCCAAGCACGGAAAAAATGAGCGCTAAACCTATTAGGTTTTTCCGTTGTACAGCTTGTTTTCTTTTGCGGTATCTAGACATTATTTAACACCGAATTAGCATCCGTCTTATCTAATTTAAAATCGGGATCGATACTTTGTAGTTGCTGAAAAAATAGCACATAAAGTTTTTCAATCTCATTCGCTCTTTGCTGGCAATAATGCGGAAAATCTAAAAACAATTGTTTCTGCTCTTCCACCATAGCAATATCATCCTGCGCACCGCGGACTTTAAATTTATTACTAGGCAGCCAATCTTGCTCAAAATAAGCAGGAGTAGCATCTTTGCGCAGACTGCTATTGATATCTCGATAGCGATAAATCAAGGCATTGGCAGCGGCATAAAAATTAGCCATGGCATGCTCGTATTCAGCTACAAACACCTGCTTATCTTCCACTAAATGTACTAGTCGAGTATGCTTCAATAGGACGGCTTGCTTCATCTCTTCTAGCTTACGTAAGAAATCATGGCGTACATCTTCAATTTGCATGACCACATCATCTCGGTGCTCGTCGTAATCTTCGTGTAAAACTTGCAAGCGTCGATGTAATTTACCATAGCCAGGGTAAGCATCATCGCGTTTATAACCATCAATAAAAGCAAAGATGGCAAACAACAATCCCATAAAAAACAATATCCAAGAATTAAACTCTGATAAATGCAAGGGAGCCTCGATAAAGCGCTGTACTGCTAGATTTCCCGCATCTTCTGGTTGAAAAGCAAAATACTCTCGATAATGTGCAACCAACAAATTAAAACCGAAGACACAAGGTAAATAGATCGTAAGACTTATATAAGCTAACCCTTTTTTCCATAAGGAAGCGTGATTTTTATACCTAAAAATCCAGCCCATTAAAAAGAAGGCAATGGAGATGTTAATAGCCGCAATAATCACCGCCTGCCCTATTCCACCTAACAAACCTAGCTCAGAACCTTCGGCGAAAAAATAGCCATTCCCCGCAGACTCTAAAAGCCAGAATAATAAAATAATAGCAAAATATAATAATTGAGAATCAGGGTAATGTGCCGTGCGCTGTAGCTTATTATCATTTTGAAAAGCCTGAAACTCCCGTTCAATATCGTCTGATTCTTTCTTCAGCTGCTTTAAGGCGCGAAATTCACGCGCCATTAAACTTTTTACCGCCAGCTTAGAATGCTCAGTATGATTGCTAATTAATGCGCGTTCATCTTGTAGGTTTGTATCTGTGATCGAGGTATTGCGGAAACAGAGCCCTTCATTAACAATGCGGTTAATAGTCGTCATTCTACTACTAAAGTAAGACTGAATTTCTCGCTCAGTACTATCAGAACTTGCCGCATTTTGTCGAGGCAAATTACTATCTGCCGCTGCTTCAGCCTTTTCCTTAATTGCCAACTGCTCAGCAATCGCATCCAAGTCAATAACACACTCATCAGTCAAGTCTGACTGACGGCGAAAAGCAAAGTTCTTTTTGATTTTATCGGCCCAATTTTTCATAGTGTGTTTGGTAAACCACGAGGGTACTTGAATTAACTGAAAATAATAGCACAGCAAAAAGAACTATTCGCACAATACGGATAATATTTAGCCAACTTAATTAATACCTTAGGAACGTGCACGAAGTAACTTCGACACAATGGGGTGCGGATCTTTAGTCCGTCTTATAGGCTACGCACTTAAGACGGGGCAAAAACCATACAACCTCGTTCCAACGCTCTGCGTTGTAATGCATAGACTGGCGCTCTGCGTCACGGAACGCAGAGCGTTCCCATATGCGTTCCCACGCGGAAAGGCTGTGAAAATATTCAGTATAACCCCCCTCCTTATCAAGGAGGGGCTAGGGGAGGTTTGATATTTAATTGCAATCTAAATAATATCAATGACCTATGTTTTTATAGATCCCCCCTTCTCAAGGGGGAAGGCTAAAATCACAATACTTTCACAGTCTCGGAGCATGGGAACGAGAGTCATCAAGGTGTCCCGCCTTAACTTCGTAGCCGTCAAGTACGAATCCTTATACAGCTGAAGTTAATACCATCAAGCAAGGAAATTCTCTTCTTCAATCATCATTCACCGCCAAAATATCTTCCACCGTTCTAAATTCATCTAAAGCAGCTTGTAATTGCTCAACGATTTCTTGTGCCAATATTTCGGGGGCAGGCAAATTTTCGGTATCCTCTAGTGATTCATCTTTTAACCAAAAAACATCCAAGTTGGCTTTATCCCGCGCGATCAGTTCATCATAATTAAAGGCTTTCCATCGAGAGACTTCTTCTAGCTGTTGTCGTTGGCTTCTGTCATCGGCTTTAAAACAATCAATAAACTCTGCAAAGTCAGTCTTGCTTAATCTATTCTGTTTTAAGGTTTTATGAATATTGGTTCTGTAATCATAAACCCACAACTCTTTAGTCCATGCGATTTTCGATGCGGGTTTAGCATCAAAGAAAATCACATTCGCCTTAACTCCTTGTGCGTAAAAAATACCAGTAGGTAAACGTAATAAGGTATGTACATCAAAACGTTGTAACAAGGTTTTACGCACTGTTTCACCTGCACCACCTTCAAACAGCACGTTATCTGGTACCACCACAGCTGCTTTACCATTAATTTTCAGCATATTGGCAATATGCTGTACAAAGTTAAGCTGTTTATTGGATGTTGTTGCCCAGAAATCTTCACGCTCTATGGTCAGCTTTTCTTTTTCTGCTTTACCTGTTTTCTCATTAACAATAGTGATAGAATTTTTCTTGCCAAAAGGAGGATTGGCTAGCACCATATCTACCAAATCATCACCGACTTCTTTGGCTAAAGCATCTGCTGAAATAATAGGACATTCATCACCACCAATCCCATGCAAATAAAGATTCATTGCACATAAACGCACCACGCTATCAACAATATCATTGCCGCGTATGGCATGCTCTTTAAGATGGCGTTGCTCTTTTTTAGAGGTTGCCTGCTTAGCCATATAATCATGAGCTGCTAATAAAAAACCACCCGTTCCGCTGGCAGGATCAGAAACCACATCCATTGCTTTTGGTTGCATCACCTCAACTATGGCTTCAATTAATGGTCGCGGTGTAAAGTATTGCCCTGCGCCACCTTTAACATCTTGAGCATTGCGCTCTAATAAGCCTTCGTATATCTCCCCTTTTACATCAGCAGGTAAGGTCGCCCATTGCTCCTTATCAATCATTTTGATCAGGCGTTCTAACTTCGCAGGGTCTTGAATCTTATTTTGCGCCTTACGAAAAATAGTCCCTAGCATACCGCTTTGTTTACCTAAATTTTCCAAGGTATGACGGTATTGAAGTTCTAAATCATCACCATCTAAGGCGGCTAATTTATTCCATGTATATTCCACTGGTACTTTTTCTTTCTGACCGATTTGCTCTCGCTCATCTGCCATTTTTAAGAAAATTAAATAGGTGATTTATTCTACATAATCACCATAACCTACACCGTCATCACGTAATACATGGGCGTAATTCCAAACTTTATTT
>JAUVAA010000013.1 GCA_030591965.1 bacterium | reverse complement strand
TATAGTGTATGCATGGATTCCCGATTAAATATTTCGGGAATGACGGCTATTACAGTGATTATTTATTGGGATTGGTATAACTCCACTCCATACGATTACCTTCTTTTTACCTTAACCCTTTGGCGTCGCGAAAATTCACGTCATTCTCTTTTTATAAACAGGAAATTTATGCTCTTACTCTCGAAAAAACAAGATTGGCTCGGCAATGTCCGAGGTGATCTACTGGCAGGAACTGTCGTGGCTTTAGCTCTGATACCAGAGGCGATTGCCTTCTCAATTATTGCTGGGGTTGATCCGAAAGTGGGCTTATATGCCTCGTTTTGTATTGCCGTTATTACTGCGCTGATTGGTGGTCGTCCGGGTATGATTAGTGCTGCGACCGGTGCGATGGCTTTATTAATGGTGACCTTAGTTAAAGATCACGGCCTGCAATATTTATTAGCTGCCACTTTATTAACCGGTGTTTTTCAGATTATTGCCGGTTATTTAAAGCTCGGTAGTTTGATGAGTTTTATTTCCCTCTCGGTTGTTACCGGTTTTGTAAATGCCTTAGCCATTCTGATTTTTATGGCACAATTGCCTGAATTAACTAATGTTTCATGGCATGTTTATGCTATGACTGCAGGCGGCTTGGGGATTATTTATTTATTTCCCTACGTACCTTTTATCGGTAAATCAATTCCTTCGCCTTTAGTGTGCATCACCGTATTATCTGGTTTGGCTGTCTACTTACAATTGGATATTCGTACGGTCGGTGATATGGGAGAATTACCCGATACTTTACCTATTTTTCTATGGCCTGAAGTCCCTCTAAACCTAGAAACGCTGAAAATAATTTTGCCGTATTCTTTACCATTAGCCGTTGTCGGTTTATTAGAATCACTTATGACAGCCACGATTGTTGATGATTTAACCGATACCAGCAGTGATAAAAATCGCGAATGCAAGGGGCAAGGAATTGCTAATATCGGTGCAGGGTTATTAGGAGGTATGGCAGGTTGCGCAATGATTGGTCAATCGGTCATTAATGTAAAATCAGGTGGCCGTGGCCGTTTATCTACTATGGTGGCCGGTGTCTTTTTACTCATTATGGTAGTTTTTTTGGACGAGTGGATTAAACAAATTCCGATGGCCGCTTTAGTTGCCGTAATGATTATGGTCTCTATCGGAACGTTTAGCTGGGGTTCAATTATTGACCTAAAGCATCACCCACTATCCACTAATATCATTATGTTATCCACAGTGACCGTTGTTGTCTGGACACATAACCTCGCTTTAGGCGTATTGGCCGGTGTACTGTTAGGCGCTCTATTCTTCGCCAACAAAATCAGTCATTTTATGTATGTCGAGTCTAGCTTTGATGAGCCTAGCGATACGCGTAGCTATGAAGTCGTTGGCCAAGTGTTCTTTAATTCTGCCGATAAATTTACCAATAGCTTTGATTTTAAAGAAGCGGTTAGCAAAGTCGTGATCGATCTACAGCGCGCGCATTTTTGGGATATATCTTCGGTTGGCGCTTTAGATAAAGTGGTGATTAAATTCCGCCGTGAAGGTGCAGAAGTAGAGGTTATCGGTTTAAATGAAGCCAGTACCACGATTATTGACCGTTTTGGGGTACACGATAAACCTGAAGAAATTGAAAAAGTAATGGGAGGACACTAATGAATACTAATAAAAAGATAGTGCTAGCATGTATCGATGGTTCAGCTTTAACTAACGCCGTTTGTGATTACGCTGCATGGATCGCACAACGCGTGGATGTACCTTTAAAGTTACTACATACCATTGATCACCATCACGAAAAAGCTGCAAATACTGATCTGTCAGGCAATATCGGTATGGATAGCCGTGAACACTTGCTTGAAGATATGGCAGATCAAGAACAAGAGCAAAGCAAAATTCGTTTGCAACAAGGTAAAGCTGTATTAGCTGAAGCTAAAGAACGCGTTATTCAATCTGGTATTACTAATCCTTTGACCCGCTTACAGCATGGTAGTTTACTGGAATCATTAAACGACATAGAGCAAGATATTCGTGTTTTAGTCGTTGGCGCACGGGGTAAACAGCATGAAGATCAGGAAAATGAAATCGGAGCTAAAATTGATGGCTTGATTCGCTCTTTACATCGCCCCATTCTAGTCGCTTATGAAGCTTTCAAAGCACCAGAACAAATCATGATTGCTTATGATGGCAGTGAAGCCGCCGATAAAGCCGTGGATATGGTTGCTACTAGCCCTTTGTATAAAGGTTTAGTATGTCATTTGGTTTGTGTCGGTAAAAAAGACAGTGCAGAAACGTTACTAAAACAAGCCGCTAGTAAACTACGTGCTGCTGGTGATATTGAAATTATCACTGCCAGCTTACAAGGTAAAGCAGAAGAAGAGTTATGCGCTTATCAAAGCACTCATAATATTGATATGACCATTATGGGCGCGTTTAGCCATACACGTTTACACGATATTTTATTGGGTAGTTTTACGCATAAGATGTTGTTGAAAACTAAAAGGCCGTTGCTGTTGCTTAGGTAATTTGGCTTATTTATTATCCATAAATAACAACTCTAAGCTCGTAAGGAAGAATAAAATCAGGTGGTTTTATTCTTCTCTGTCTTATAAAAAATGGCTGAATGAAAGCCATAGTCAAGTCAAGTCATGCAACAAAAATAAATCCTGCTTTGTTTTAATTCGTGGGCTCTTACGCGAACAGCGCCACTGGGATGAATTTACACAGTCATTAACCCAACAATTTCCTGATACCGAGATACTGACTTTAGATATTCTAGGTAATGGTGGTTTATATCAACAAACCAGTCCCAATACCATAGAAGGCCTGACTGAAGCTTTGCGCTCGCAACTTGCAGGAAAAAAATATTAATCTTATTGCAATTTCTATGGGTGGCATGATTGCCATAGATTGGATAAATCGCCACCCTTTAGAAATTAACAACACAGTGTTAATCAATACTAACGTACAGCCTTATTTGCATTTTTTCACCGGCTACTCTGGCAAAATCACCCTAACATTTTAACTATATTTTTTAATTCCACTGAACAAATTGACCAAAAGATATTAGCTCTGACTTCAAACCTGCATCAAAATGACACAGCTCTGTTATCTGGTTGGAAAAAATGGCGTAGACAGTACCCAGTATCCAAAATAAGTGCTATCAATCAGCTACGCGTAGCAGCGCAGTTTTTAGCCTGCGTATCCTTTGCTAATTATCGGGGCAAAAAATGACCGTTTCGTGGATTATCGTTACTGATTCTCCTGTATTGCACAAGTTTTATACAGACTATATTTTAGGAAATTATAAAACCTCATTCCTAAATGTTTCTCCCCCTAAGTTAACAAGTATTTAGGAATTAAAATTCAATAATACCCGAAAACACTAACAGTCCTTTGAGGTCTGGTAGTGCTAAAGTTTCGTAAGTATTCATCCCCTCATTAAAAATTTTACCAATATCCCGCCCCTGAAACGAAGTATCAATAGCCTGGAATAGGTTTTTGTAACTTCTTCTTATTCAGGGACAAATACATATAAAAATATCGTCAGTCAAGCGTTGGACACAAGCTTTATCGGGAATCCACGTTAAACATAGATTCCGGCTAACAGCATGCAGGATGATGAGCTAAGAAATATCTTGTATCCTTTAGCTACAGGTTTTATTTAATGTGTATTCTTTGCTGTAATTCTGAGAAATTTTACTTTTAAGCGGTAGATAAAAAAATTTGTTAGCGCTTAATATATAAATAAGATTGAATATTTTATATAACCTTATTATTACTATTAGTAAGCTTAATATCTGTGGATAAGTCATTTTTTATATTTATTATCAAAGTATTAAGATAATTTTAAGCTTGTTATCAAGTTTGGGCTTAAGTGTATTGAAACTGAGTGAAAATACAGCGCTAAAATTAAGCTACAGATTGCGCACAGTGTGTTACTCACATAATCCACAGAGTTATCCACAGCTAGTTTATTATTTTAGATCCTATTTTAGGAGTTAGAACATACGAAGTAACTGTTCACAGACCTTCATAAAAATATCGTCATTCCCGAAGTATTTAATCGGGAATCTGTTTGTTGATATAGATTCCTGCTAAAAGCATGCAGGAATGACAAGGTATTTTGATGTTTTCTAGGGGGAGGATCTGAACGGTTACCATACGAATGCTTCGAGACTGTAATAACTGAGGAATGTGTGTGTTTAACACTGGCAATATAAACATTATTTGGGTACAGTCATTGATAAGTAACAATTTATTTTTTCCTTATTAACGATAGATGACTGAATTATATGAAATTTACATATTTTTTATACAGGTTAAAGGTCAATTAGTATGATTTCAACGGCAGAATTAGAAACAACCCTGCTTAATTCTCTACGCGAGAGCGAAGAACGGTATCGTAATTTAGTCGAAAACTCGTCTGATTGGATTTGGGAAGTAGACCAAAACGGCATATATACTTATTGTAGCCCTAAATGTATTGATTTACTTGGCTACCAAGCTGAAGAGCTAATAGGTAAAACGCCTTTTGATTTAATGTCCGCTGAAGAAGCACAACGTGTTGGAATTCTTTTCCAAGATATAATCTTAGCAAAGCGTGCTTTTAATCATCTGGAAAATATTAACCTGCATAAAGACGGACATCAGGTCATTATGGAAACCAGTGGTATTCCATTTTTTTGTGAACAAGGAGAGTTACTTGGGTATCGAGGAATGGATCGAGACATCACTGCTCGAAAAAAGGCCGAAGCTTATGTTCTTGAGCAAGCTCAAATTATAGATCAAATTCATGACTCAGTGGTGGCAACTGATTTAGCAGGTTATGTCACTAGCTGGAATAAAGGTGCGGAACGACTATTTGGCTTTAATAATAATGAGGCGATCGGACAACATATCAGCTTTGTTTACCCAAATGAAGAATATGAGTTCTTACAAAAAAAAGTCATTACCCCACTTCAGGCTAAAGGTTTTCATGAGATCCGTGTGGTGATGCTTAGAAAAAATGGCGATAGTTTCCACGCACATTTATCTTTATCTTTACAATACGATAGTCAGCATAATCCAATAGGTATGATTGGCTACTCAATTGATATTAGCACTCAAGTTGCTACTGAAAAAGCGCTTAAATTAAGTGAAAAAAACCTAGAAACCACTTTAAACTCTATTGGTGATGCGGTTATCGCAACAGATACCCAGCAACGCATTACTCGCATGAATCCCATCGCTGAACAAATGACTGAGTGGACTTTAGCTGAAGCACTTGGTCAGCCTATCAATAAAATATTTAAACTTTGTAATACTGAAACAGGAAAAACTGTTAATACACCTGTCGCTAAAGTACTTGAGAGCAAAAAAGTAATTCACTTATCGAATGGCTGCAGCTTAATAACTCGTAGTGGGTCATTAATACAAATCGCTGATAGTGCAGCGCCTATCATTGATGAAAATAATGATATTACCGGTGTTATTCTGGTATTTCACGATGTCAGTGAACAATATAAAGCTCAATACGCTTTAGTGGAGAGTAATCAAAAATTTGCAGCTTTTGTCTCTGCTATCCCAGATATTGCATTTGTATTGAATGAACAAGGAACCTACATAGATATTTATGGTTCTGAACAGCAATTACTTGTTCAAGATGCTAAAACATTATTGCATCAGAATATTATGGATACTCTCCCCATTCCTCTAGCTTTACAAATCATAAGCACTATACAGATGACTTGTGACACCAATAAAACACAAGTCTTAGAATATGAATTGGAGTTAGCGCAAGGCAGATGTTATTTTGAGGGGCGAACCGCTCCTATGCAGTATAAACAAGGTGAGTCACGATGTGTTATTTGGATAACGCGTGATATTTCCAAAACAAAACGAGCATTAAAATCTCTGCAAACCAGCGAGAGTCGCTTTCGACAAATTTTTGAAAAAATGCCCAATATCGCCGTACAAGGCTATAACCACAAAAGAGATGTAATTTTTTGGAATAAGATGAGTGAAACTGTTTACGGTTATACCGAAGAAGAAGCGATAGGAAAAAAGTTGGAAGATCTTATTATTCCTCTCGAACTCAAAGATATGGTGATTACAGCAACTGATAATTTTCTACATTACAATAGTGAAATTCCACCAGGAGAATTACGTTTGCAGCGTAAAGATGGTTCAATTGTCCCGGTCTATTCCAGTCATATCAAATTAGGTGAAACTGAAGAAAGTGCTGAAATGTTTTGCATCGATATTGATCTTACAGACGCTAAAAAAGCTAATGAAGCTATCGAGCGACTTGCCTATTATGATCCATTGACTAGTTTACCTAATCGGCGTTTATTTTTGGATCGGTTAGATCAGGGGCAAAAAATCTCTAAACGGCACGCAAATTTTTCCGCTATTTTATTTCTCGATCTGGATAATTTTAAACACTTGAACGATTCCCTGGGTCACTCGGTCGGTGATCTGTTTTTAATAGAGGTAGGGCAACGTATGAAAGCGTTGCTTCGAGAAGAGGATACCGTTGCGCGCTTAGGTGGTGACGAATTTGTTATATTACTGAAAGAACTAGACAGTGAAAAAGACACCGCTGTAAAACAAACACAAGACATTGCTGAAAAGATCATTCAGGCATTAGTTAACCCCGTTAATATTCAACAACATAAACATATAATAACCACAAGCATCGGTATTACTTTATTTTCTGGTGATTCTGAAACAGCGGATACACTTCTAAAACAGGCTGATACAGCAATGTACCGTGCTAAAGAAGCAGGCCGAAATACTTTTAATTTTTTTCACCCAAGCATGCAAGTGACAGCTGATTCACGCTTAGCTTTAGAAAAAGATTTGCGCCAAGCCTTGCATAATAATGAGCTGCAATTGTATTACCAGCCACAGTATGGCAACCACTCTAATATTATTGGTGCAGAAGCTCTAATACGTTGGAATCATCCAGTACGAGGAATGATTTCACCCGCTGAATTTATTCCAGTCGCTGAAGAAACGGGACTCATTATAGCTATTGGAAATTGGGTACTTACCACTGCTTGTTACCAACTCAAACTATGGGAACAGTATTGCTTACCTAAAGATTTCCACTTAGCAGTGAATGTTAGCCCTAAACAATTTCGTAAAAAGGAGTTTGCGCCGCAATTACAAGAATTAATCACTGCTTCAAAAATTAACCCACACTATTTAACACTGGAGTTGACTGAAGGTATTGTTATAGATAATATTCAGCAAACAATCGATAAAATGTGGGCGCTAAAATCCACTGGGGTTAAATTTTCTATTGATGATTTTGGTACTGGTTATTCTTCCTTGGTTTATTTAAAGAAACTTCCTCTCGATCAATTGAAAATTGATCAAGCCTTCGTTCGTGACATTCATACTGATTCAAATGATGCTGCTATTGTGGAAACAATTATTTCAATGGCCAAATTGCTTGGTTTTCAGGTAATTGCTGAAGGAGTTGAAACTTTAGAGCAATTGAATTTTTTACAATCTGTCGAATGTAAGCAATACCAAGGTTACTATTTTAGTAAACCTATACCGGAAGCAGAATTTACCGAGCAACTCAAAGCTTTGGCTACAAATAATCAAAAAGGTTTATTGGAAATTCCAACTGAAGCTAATCATATTTGAATATACAAACAGTGGCTTTTGTATTGATCCGTACATTGGTTATAGAAGCTGTTTTTAAGACTTTAATGTTTAAAGCCGCTGCTTAATATATAAATAAGATTGAATATTTATATAAACTTATTATTACTATTAGTTAGCTTAAAATCTGTGGATAAGCCATTTTTTATATTTACTATCAAAGAACTACGATCATTTTAAGCTTGTTATCAAGTTTGGGCTTAAGTGTATTGAAACTGAGTGAAAAAATAGGTCTAAAATTAAGCTACAGATTGCGCACAGTATGTTACTAACATAATCCACAGAGTTATACACAGGCTATCAGTAAGTGTTAACTATTTTTTTCCTGACAATGTAGATGGGTAGAGTTTAAAGTTGGCTTCATCACATTCGCTATTCTTAAAATACAATAATAAAAAAACTATGAGCATTGATACTTTAAAAGTTCGTCAGGTGGGAATTGATACCTATCATGAAAATGTCGCTTATTTAAACCGCGAATGTAGTGTTTATCGAGCGGAAGGATTTCAGGCTTTGTCCAAAATTCAGGTAAGTAATAACGGGTCAAAACTATTAGCTGTGCTGAATGTCGTGGATGATAATTCAATTGTACTGCCAGGAGAACTAGGCTTATCGCAACAAGCTTTTAATTATTTGAATGTTAAAGAAGGAACACTCGTCACGGTTAATCACGCGGAACCACCTAAATCGATGGATGCTGTGCGCCGTAAAATTAACGGTGAACGATTAAATCAAGCGGATTTTAATGAAATTGCTAACGATATTGCTGAAACTCGTTATTCAAAAATGGAAATGGCTGCATTTTTAGTTGCAACTGGGCAGAATAATCTTGATCGCGATGAGATATTGTATTTAACTCAAGCGATGTTGGAATCTGGCGAGTGCATGAACTGGCATGAGTCTCTCGTTGCGGATAAACATTGTATCGGTGGTATTCCGGGAAATCGTACTTCGATGTTAGTAGTGCCAATTGTTGCTGCACATGGCATGCTAATTCCTAAAACCTCCAGTCGAGCCATTACTTCACCAGCTGGTACGGCAGATACGATGGAAGTGCTGGCCAATGTCAATCTCGAACCTGATCAGATGCTGGATATAGTGCGTCAGGAACGAGGCTGTTTATCTTGGGGGGGAACGGCAAAACTAGCCCCTGTGGATGATTTGTTAATCTCAGTGGAAAGGCCTCTTGGTATAGATTCTCAAGGACAAATGGTTGCTTCTATTTTGTCTAAAAAATTAGCAGCGGGTTCCACGCATTTGATTATCGATATTCCAGTAGGGCCAACAGCTAAAGTACGACATATGCGTCAAGCGTTAGCTTTGCGTAAATTATTCGAATTTGTTGGTGATCATTTGAATATTCATTTAGAAGTTATGATCACCGATGGCAGGCAGCCTATAGGTAAGGGCATTGGTCCCGTATTGGAAGCGCGTGATGTGATGCAAGTACTGAATAATGATCCTGATGCGCCCGCGGATTTACGTCAGAAATCTTTACTATTGGCAGGTCGAATTATTGAATTTGATCCTGATGTACGCGGTGGGCAAGGCTATGCAATCGCTCGAGATATTTTAGAGTCGGGGCGTGCTTATGAAAAAATGCATGAGATTATCAAAGCGCAAGGTGAGCGTGAGATTGATTTGCAGCCTGGAGAATTATGTTATCAAGTGTGTGCGGAGCGTGATGGGGTTGTTATCAGTATTGATAATTTTCAAATGTCGAAAGTTGCCCGTTTAGCAGGTGCGCCGATGGATAAAAAAGCAGGCGTCGATTTATTGAAAAAATTAGGAGATAAAGTTAAAAAAGGTGAGACGCTGTATCAAATCTATGCAGAGTTTCCCGCTGATTTTAATTTTTCTACCAACTTAGCGCAGCAGGACAGTGGCTATGTGATAGGAGAGGGAGAAAAAATGTTAAAACCACTGGTCGATTTTTAAAGGAGGAATACTTATGTTAATGCTCGTATTTCCTGATTATCAACCACAGGCAGAACGGTTAGCGGCACGCTTGGCAATGCCAACGGAAAGTATTCACCTGCATCACTTTCCCGATGGTGAAAGCTTAGTACGTTTGCCACCCTCGTTACCAGAGCACGTGCTTATTTGTCGTAGTTTGAACCAACCGAATGATAAATTAATTGAACTATTATTCTGCGCCAGAACGGCTCGAGAATTAGGAGCAAAACGGCTGACGCTAATTGCACCGTATCTCAGTTATATGCGCCAGGATATTGCCAATCAACCGGGTGAAGCGGTCAGTCAACGGATTATGGGGCAAATGTTGGCTGAGTTATTTGATGATGTGATTACCGTCGACCCTCATTTGCATCGTATTACTTCGCTAGATCAGGCGATACCAATTAGCAATGCGATAAGTTTAACGGCGGCTGATGATATTGCCGAGTTTCTTAAGCAGAAATTTGATCATGCACTGTTATTAGGTCCCGATGGTGAGTCAGAACAATGGGTTTCGGCTATTGCTAATAAAATTGGTTTTGATTTTTCTGTGGCGACAAAAATACGTTATGGAGATAAACAGGTAGAAGTAAGTTTGCCGGATTTCGATTTTAGTCAGCAGCCTGTGGTTATTATCGATGATATGGCTAGCACCGGTAGAACCTTATCTAAGGCAACTGACCTGCTATTAGCAGCTGGCGCTCAACAAATTGATGCAGTGATAACCCATCCGCTGTTTTGTGGCGATGCTGAGGCTCATATTTTGCAATCAGGGATAAAAAACATTTGGAGTACGGATAGTATTAGCCATCCGACGTCATGTATTTATCTGGATAAGTTATTGGCTAAGGCGGTTAGAGAGATTTTGTAGCTCGTAGAGCACAAAGTGGAATACGGGCTTTAAGTGGGTAGCCGTTTTTTTAACATGAGATAAACACAATAGGTAGCCGCGGCAGCAAGTAAGTGTTTGATCGTATGACCACTTAATAAGTGATCCGTTAGTTCAAAAGTCAAGCTATCGTTGAGCTCAAAAACTTTGGCAAGAATATAGAAAAGTAAACCATAGAGCAGATAATGGTGGTGGCTATATTGGCTTTTATAGAAGCTCAATATAAGCGGTATAGAAAGCAAAGCACCAAACTGAATAAGCGCATAAAATCGTAAGTCATTCGTGTAATGCCAGTAGATGACACTGGATAAGCCTAAGAAAATAGCCACAGGCAGAATTACTGTTTCATATCGAGAGGAAATATTTTCTGCGCATAATGCTGAGAATAAACTCATAAAACAGATTGTCATCGGCAAACGATCCCAGATCAGTGTTTGGTTATTGGGATGTAAGTGATAATAGCTTGAACCGAATGCAACCAAAAAAAGGCCGATAAAAAATAGGTACCAAGAGGTAGAAGTTTCTTTGTTTTTCAGAGTAAGAAAAAATCCTGATAGCCCAATAGTAGCAAAGGGTAGATTACTGATAATATTGGCGAAGTTGGGTACTGTAAACCACTGTCGTTGATCAATTAACAGATGGTAAACAAGATCCTGAGGAACAGGGTCTGTAGCGATTAAGATAGCCAAAATGATAAGACAAAAGCTGGTACTAAGCAGTAGAAGGTGTTTCTGTTTTGGATTATTGGATAACATGCTTACAAAGTCCCTTATTAGTTGAATAGTGTTAGTAAGAAGGATTTAATGCAGTGCTTTTCCACAGCCGGTAAATTTTTTATTATCTAACCTAACGCTTACAGTACTAGAAAATGACTGATCACTCATAGTATCTTTACATAGCTTAGCACTTAGGCTAATGGATAATTTATGTGAGCTATTTTGTAATTGATACTCTCTAGTATGAGCCGCAGTATCGATTAGTGGTTTAGAAGTTTCAAATTCATATCTATCTTGTCCGTAATGACTGGTAAAAATGGTTGTTTGATCGTGTGTTATTTCTAATGACCAGCCAGGTTCATTCCCGACTGCTCTATAATCTACGCCATTAAGTTTGGCATGTTCCCAGATAGCTTGAGCGCGATTGTTGGTGCAGTTCTTATAAATCTGAGTTGTGCTTTCAAATATTGCTGATTTTCCTTTATTCCAAAAAGTAGCTGATCCATTACTAAATTTACTACCCGAAGCAGCAGGTATTTGCGGCAAAGATAGGGTTTTTGTGGGTAAAAATAACCATGCTTTTTTAGGCTCAATTCTAGCCACAAAACTTTTATTATCAGCGCAGTGATAAACATAGGTTTGCGCGGGGAATCTGCTTTGATTAATTGAAGTATCTGCTGTGATTTGATTGCCACTACAAGCACTCAGAAGCGTTAAAGATAATAACGATAAATTGGTTGTTAACAATTTCATTCATTTCTCTTAATTTTTAAGAACATGAAGAGGGAGGTTTGTATTTTTATATTTAGAGTAGAGCGTGGCTTCAGTCGACTAATATTTATCAGTGACAAACTGAAGCCAGATTTTAAGTAAGTATTTCGACTATTAATCCAAAGGAATTCTAATTTTTTGCCCTGGATAGATAAGATCAGGATCTTTAATCACTTCTTTATTAGCTTCAAAAATACGTGGGTATTCTGCGGCATTGTTATAATATTTTTTAGCAATTTTAGATAAAGAATCACCGCTCTGAATAAGATAGTATTCCACATTAGCAGGCTCTAACGCGGCAACTATATCGGCTTCAGTTTTAGCTTCAGCTTCTGTATCGTCTGCGACATCGTTAATTTGAAATTTTGGTATTACTTTAGTAACGCCTTTAACATTTCCCGCCATAAGTACGGCTATTTGTGCTGCTTCAAAGGTATTGGACTCTGCAATGAGTGTTGCTTCACCATCTTTAAAGATGACGCTAAGATTCTCTACTCCTGGGTTATTCGATAAGATATGGTCGGTAATATTTTTAGCCGCATCCGCATCGCTAGTGAAAAGTTTACTGCCTATGTCTTTGGCAAAATCAAAAAGTCCCATATGTATCTCCAATTACAATAGATTAAAAGAATTTTTTAGCTAAATTAAGTAAATCATCAGTCACATCGCCATCGTTATCGGCATCTAAAAATGAAGTAACCATGCCGACAACAGGGCTAGCATTAGCACCCAATAAGCCACTTAAATCTAAATTACCCACGCCTCCGATAGCACTATTACTGGTTTCTTTGCTTAAAGCACCCATCATAGCGGTCGCAACTAAAGGTAATAATTGCTTAACGATGTCATTACTAACGCCGGTAGATTGCGCAGTTTGAGCGGCAATATTTCGACTGGCTTCTTTATTACCTAATACATGACCTAAAATTGCATTACCTTCATTAACGGCAGAAGTATCGGATAAAGATTCCGGATTATCCAGATACTGCTGATGATTACCTTTACTTAAAGCGCCGATTAACTGATCAATACCGCCTGACTGGCTAACATTAGCTTTTACTCCCTGAGAAAGAGCGGGTAATAATTGACCAATAACTTTTTGCACATCAGCACTATCAATGCCGCTATTTTTTGCTAATTGAGTTACCAGTTGAATATTTTGACCGCTTAAAAGTGTATCTAAAATTCCCATTAAACCTCCTTAATATATAAAAATATCTAGGTTATAGTAATAATTTTTAATAAAAACAGTGCTTTATAATTATTTGATGTGGCTTAAATCAAGAAAACACATTGCTTGAATATAAAACATTTAAACTGTTTCTACTAGTGCTATATTCAGGGTAGATTGTAAAAAAGATCTATAATAATTATTTACCCTAAGGTTTAGCTAGGTAGATAATGATTTAATAAATAGGCAAGACAAGGAACAGACATGCAAAACAACACCCATTATCAAGCCGACGTATTGGAACGTTTTATCCCCATTAGTTTAGATAGATTGATCAGTGACTTATTAACTGCCGAGTTACTACCCGCAGAGCAGCACAATGTATTCAAACAATTCTGCTCAACATATCGCTCATTATTCCACGCTCAATCTCATGCTCATTTACAGGATTTAAAGCAACTGTATTTACCGTTTAATCCCGATCGAGATACCTTAATTAATCCGCAAGAAAATAACGGCACAGAGCTAACTCATTTAAAAGAGAAACTGTACGCTATTTTGGAAGATGCTAATTATGAGCGAATTTCAGAAGATGATTTGAATGAGGCTTTAAATAAAATTTCGCCTTATGGTGTGCAGGTTTCTGTCGATTTTGAAGATTTTTCTGAAGTCGCGTTGTTTTATCGTGGTTCGGCAATACAACAAAAATTGTATCGTAACTGGAAAAAACTCAGCTTTAAAAAACAGCCCATTGATATTTTAATTTATCGACGTTTATTTGTTTTGCTACAGCCGAAAAATCGCCAGCAATGGATAGAACATTTCATTAATAACAAAAAAATGTCGGTACAAAAAGCAGAAAAAAAAGCCGATGAAGCCTTAAATGTATTTGGCATTAGCAATGACAATGATGTCGTGTATTTAAAATTATTTAAAGATATTCCGCGTGAAGATTTGGAAATGCAATTTCCTAATACACGCATACAAATGCGCCTTTTCGATAAAATTAAATTAGCCGTAACGGGAGGAGGGGGAACCGCTGGCGGTGTAATGGCAACGATTGGTAAACTCAGCGCTACTGTTGATCCTATGTCTGCATTAATTGCTATTGGTGGTTTACTGGGCTTGTTATGGAGGCAAATATCTAAGATTTTTTCGCAGCGAGCTAAATACAGCGCCACTTTAACCAAGAATCTATATTTTTACAGCTTAGATAATAATATGGGTGCGCTGACTTATTTAGCTGATACAGCGGAAGCGGAAGAATGTAAAGAAGCGATACTTGCGTACTTCTTTTTATTAGTTGATGGTGAAACGAGTCGAGCCAATTTAGATCAACGTATTGAAAGTTATATACACGAAAAATATGCGATTCCCATGGATTTTGAGATTGATGATGGCCTAGGAAAACTACAAAAATCATCGTTATTATCGCGTTCTGATCAATTGATCAATGCCATTCCATTAGCCCAAGCAAATAGTAAATTAAGACAGCAATGGGATCAGGTGATTGATAATAGAGTTATAGCTTAAGTGAGGATAAAAATGTCTGAAGAAATGAAACAAGAAAAAAAAGCGGCTTATAGTCGTGAAGAGGAAGCAGGATTTTTAGAAAACATAGGCGTTAAATATTATCGCTATCTGGCGCAAAAATCAGGTACAGCAGGCATGGAAAATGTCAGTATCGATGACTTGGCTCCAGATATTACTTTAAAAACATTGTCTGCTAATATTACCGCTTTTGCTGCGGTCATTGCATTTGCCATTGGTGCTTTAACCACTTTTGTCACTATATGGGTCGAGTGGACTTATATGGATACCATGGATAGTACCTCTTATTATTTACTCTATGGTAGTGTGCTTATTGTGATGCTGATTCTTGAAATGTCAGTATTATTTTGGCTAGGTATGAAAATAGTCTACAGTTTAGCCTGTTTGACAGGTCATAATCAGGCGGTAAAAGGCTCCTGTTTACCGGGTGATGATGCTGTGCCAAATCTTTTAGCGCGTGCGGCTTTGGAAGTACCAGACCCAATTATTCATTATTTGGGTATAGATCCGCTTAAACATTTATCCAAATCTAAATTGGTTATGGTCGCTTTTTTATACAAAGCGAAAGTCATCTTAACTGGTTTAGCGGTAAAGTTTATTTTGATTCGTCTGTTTGGTAAAGGGGATGTGCGACTTACCTTTAGCTGGGTAGCCATTCCGATTACTGGAATATGGGATGCATTCACTTTATATAAAGTGGCTAAAGAAGCACGCTTGAGACTCTTTGGTAATAAACTCGCGGAACATATTATTAGCGATATTTTAACCGATGAATTGATTGATCAGCTTGGGCCTAAAGCACGAGAAGGATCAGTTCGAGCCGTTGCGACCATGATGGTGCTAGCGCAGAATTATCATCCAAATATGTTAGTGTTATTAATCCGTTTATGTGACAAATTTAATATCGAAGAAAATAAAGAATACGATAACTGGGAAGATTTTCTAACCATTCTTGATGAAGTTTCAGAACAAGAGCGTAATTTTTTACTGGATTTACTCTGCGTCTCAGCCGCTTTTGATGGTCATTTATCACAACTAGAGCGTTTTCATTTACCGCAAGCGTTTAAAGAGCACACAGAAGTGTATATGGTGCGTACAGAAAAGCTTAAAGACTTATTATTAAACGGTGAGTTACATGCCGCGAAAGAATTGTGTGTGCTAGATTTAAAAGCAGGGTAATCGTATTTTCGGTAGGGCGTGGCTTTAGTCCGCCAATATTTTGCGATCCCAAACTCCGTTTGGGAACAAGAAATTGCGCAAGATTCAGCTTCATACAGGATTGTTAAGGAGTGAAACCTTTCTGTATAGCCAAGATAACTTCTCTAGCATTTTCCAATTGTCGGACACGTTTCCATAATAGATTCGGTTCAGACGCATAAATAGAAAGTAACTCATCAGACCTAACCCAAACTAATTCACGCCGCTTTTTAAATCGTTTGATCCTATCATTTTCCCATGCACAATTTAACTCGTTAATATCTCGGTAGGGGAATTTGACAAAGAAGGTTTGCCAATCTTTCGGTTTAAGCTTATTAATAGTGGCGCGCTTACAGCAGTAATCAGGGTGATCTGAGAGAGTCTTATCAAACAATGCTTTAACAATAGGTATTTGCGCTTTAACGCTTTCAATAGAGCGCTTTGCAAGCTGTAGGTTATCGGAAAAATACATCGTTTCAGTTTCTTCGACAAACTCCCTAATCGCAGCTTCTTGGTAGTTTTCACCCTCACCAAGCCCACCACCAAAATCAATTAAATAACCGATTTTTCGGCCAGTAAAAGTCCTTTGAAATAAAAAATAGACATCCTTATCGCGTACAGAAAAAGGTATGACACCAGAGCCCATTTTTATTCTCCTGAGTTATTACCGTACTGAATAGTTTGATCTTGCCTGTGTGGAGTTTACCTAATACGGGGGTTTGACGTGCATATTTTTTGTATTGAGCTAGATGAAAAAACAGAAGACCTAATAGGAAAGAATTGAATGCTTTAATATGGAAATAATGGTTTTATGTGGGTGATTTAATACTATAAGTCCCCTGTCAGAAGGTAATGTGACTGGGGGAGTTTACACTTATTTCACGCATCTATAATGGCTTCAAATAATTCCTGACTTATACGCTGTGGATGGTAAGTTCTTCCTTGTTGTTGCAATAAGCCGATGAAGGTACGTAAATGATTTTTTGACCCTTCCAGCAATTTTTCATAGCTTGTTTTAAGGGCTAGATTATTGGTTGCTTCAATAGCCATCATAAAATCATAAATATCTATGTCCTCAACCGTTGCTCCCACTTCTAGTGAATCAATATAAGACTGCTTACCTTTGGTAACTAAATCACGATATAAGGTTTGTAAGTCATCAGAATAAAATTCTCCTCTTCTTGGTAGTACAGGGTCAGATAATCCAAATGAATTAATTTTTCTTAACAGTGTATCCATATGGCTTTGTTCGGAATTAGCAATATTTCTAAATACTTGTTGATTCCACTGCTCGTCCATCGCTAGATAAACCTCTTTAGCTAATTTCTCTTCTTCACGCATCGATAATAAAGTACTTTCATCCTCTGGATATAACTCGGTAACAACAGCTTGACGATTATTTCCTTCTTTTGCTGTGGCTAAAATGGGCTTTAATGATTTCATGATGATCACCTTTTATATGTAAACAATACCGAGTTAATTTAAAAATTATTACTGAACTGGGGCTGAATTAGTCGATGTACCTGATCTACTACGGTTTTGATTCATGGTACGGCGTTGTTCTTGAGTCCCATTTTGCTGATATTGACTTGAATCTTGCCGATGAGTTCGCGACTGGTTTCGCTTCATATCTCCAGAACCACTCCCTTGGCTCTGTCCTGAACCTTGTCGAGAACCCTGTCCATTACCTTGACCTTTTCCTGCAGCCTGAATAGAAAATGAGCTAAGTGTTACTAATATAACTATGATACTGATTAATGACTTTTTCATGATATTTACTCCATCATAAATAGTTTTTGAAAGAATGATTTTTCTGACTCATTAGCTTCGGAATCAGTCGAATCAACGGAATCAATAGATTCAATTCGAAAGGTTGCATGGCATCCTTGGCAGTTATTCATTACTTCTGATAATTGTTGTAAGGTATGTTTTGGATCTTTAAGGGTTTCCGCATCGTCTGCAATTTTATCGAAATTTTGATGCATTGCTTTACCTTGCATTTTGAACGATCTAGGTAGAGCATCATGTAATCCATCCTTTGGTTTTTGACGCCTTACCTTAAAACCCATAGGTCTAGCATAATCAGCAACGGCTTGCATATCATCCTCTGCTAAGGCTTTTACAATAGACTGAGTGACTGCTAACGCGCCACGCATATTAGATAGAAGTTGAGCTTTATGTTCCTCATTAAGGTCTATTGCTAGGCGTGGATCAAATTCATTAGCACTAGCATTAAAGCTCACTAAGCCTAATGCTAAAACAGGCACTAAGATTGAGTGTTTAAAGAAAGACTTGCTGGTAGACTGTTTGTTAGTTGGTTGGTACATGTTCGATTCCTTTATTAGTATGCTTTGATTTTATTATAGTCATTAACTATTTCATTTGCTTTTCTAAACGGTATCAATTTGTTTCAATTTGTTTCATCTATCAATATTAAGACTACAGCATAGGATAACTGACTTGGAAAATGACACTTTAAAACATATTCTTATTGTTGATGATGATCCTGATTTACGCGAGTTAATGGCTGATTACTTGAAAAATAGTGGCTACCAAGTCTCTGTTGCGGGTGATGGCAGTGAGATGCGAATGGCTTTAGCAGAGCAGGCAATTGACTTATTAACACTTGATTTAATGCTGCCTGGCGAAGATGGCTTAAGTTTATTGCGCTGGATTCGGGAACAGAATGGTCCGCCCGTTATTATCGTTTCAGCAAGAGGTGATGAAACCGACCGAATAGTCGGTTTGGAAATGGGCGCTGATGATTATTTGGCGAAACCCTTTTCACCACGTGAATTGCTCGCTCGCGTAGGCGCAGTATTAAGGCGCTCAAAAAGTAGTGAACCGACACCTCAGCCCGATGTATCCACTTTAGGCTTTGGCCCTTTTCAGTTAAATTTGGATAACCATACCTTGACCAGTGGCACTGATGAGGTTCCATTAACGGCGGGAGAATATAATTTATTACGCGTTTTTTTAGAACATCCGAATAAAGTCTTAACTCGCGACCTTTTAATCAGCTTATTAAAAGGCTATGAGCGTTCGCCTTATGATCGCAGTATCGATATTCGAGTGACTCGTTTACGTCGAAAAATAGAACCACAAGCCGATAAGCCAATCTACCTTCGCACAATTTGGGGCGAGGGTTATTTATTCGCAACGGGAACTAAGGAAATTGTGTGAAACGGAAGTATTCTCTTTTTAGCCATACTTCGGCAACTGTAGCCGCAGGGCTGATTATCTTTCAGGTAGTTTCGGGCTTAGCGGTTGCCATGAATATCGTTTTTCCGCTTGCTCAGCGCTCTGCCAATGATCTGGCGATTGTACTGGTTTTATCAGCACGTACTTGGCAAGAATCTTCAGCAGAAAAACGCGAAGACCTTGAGCAAGAGCTGTATAAAAGTCATGGATTAAGGATAAGTTCAGTGACTCACCCATTAGAGGAAACTCCCAGTAATTACCCTTATCTCGATTTTTTGCGCACTGCCCTCAATAAGTCTTTACCTGAAAATCAGAATTTGCGCTTAATAAGCGATGCTAATGAACACTTTCAGGTGGAATTTCAACAACAAGGTGAACTCATTCACTTTGATTTATCTAAATCCATACTAGGCCCTAAACCCATCGTTGCATTGGCGTGGACTCTATTGGCAGGTTTTTTATCCACACTGATTATTACTTGGCTTTTAGCAGGAAGAATTACCGCACCGGTTGCACGATTGCTTAAAGCAGTACGTCGTATTGGCCAAGGTGAACAGCCGCCAAAACTTCCAGAAACGGGAGGCTTTGAACTCGCAGAATTAGCACAAGCCTTTAATAATAGCTCACAGCAATTGCAAGCTAGGCGTGAAAATCAAACGACATTATTAGCCGGTATTTCTCATGATTTACGTAGCCCATTGGCGCGCATGAAAATGGCTTTAGGTGTGCTTGCTGAAGAGCAATCATCTCCTATGATTCAGAGAATGGAACGTGATATTGCAGAAATGGATTCCTTAATTGGCTCGCAATTGGAGTTAGCCCGCGCTCAAGAGCAAGAAGCCGCTAAAACAACGGATATTAAACAGTTATTGACTGACGTGATGGATGGCTCAGAAGCACGTGAGCCAGGGCGGTTAATGTTGCGTATTTGCACACAAGGAACGATTAATGTTGCTCAGGTATCATTACGCCGTTGTTTGGATAACTTAATCACTAATGCCCTGCGCTATAGTGGACAAGGGAAAGTTGAAGTCGTTTGTAGACAATATCACAACGCTTTCTGTATTAGTGTCCGTGATCGAGGCCCAGGAATCCCAGAAGATCTCATTGAAAATATATTTCGCCCATTTTTCAGAATTGAGTCTTCACGTAATCGTTCAACGGGCGGCTGTGGGCTGGGGCTTGCTATTACTCGACAGCTAGCAGAAACCCATGGTTGGTACGTTGCCATTAAAAATCGTCGAGGCGGAGGTGTGAGTGCTTGGTTGATTATCCTATGACGTTTAAAATTATTGCAAGGATGGGTAGAGCGTTTTTTTGCGAAACCCATCATTCTGCGTGAGGTTGATGGGTTTCATTACGCGCCTAAAAAGCAGGCACTCCATTCTACCCATCCTACAGAAATGTTAAATTTGTTTACACAGACACTTAACTACTTCGATAAACCTTGCATAATATCGTGCACTAATTGTGGACCGGTATAAATTAGGCCGCTGTAAACTTGCACTAAACTGGCTCCTGCATCAAGCTTTTCTTGCGCATCGGCATAACATAAAATCCCACCCGCAGCGATAATAGGTAGTTCCCCTTGTAATTTATCAGCTAAGCGAGACACCACATAAGTTGATTTTTGTTTAACTGGTGAGCCACTTAAACCACCGGCCTCATCAGCTAAAGGGTGGCCTTGTATTGCACTACGATCTATTGTGGTATTGGTGGCAATAACGCCATCCATTGAAAATTCGATTAATAATTTAGCAATATGCTGAATTTCTTCATCATTCAAGTCAGGCGCTATTTTTACTACGAGTGGTGTATATTTATTATGCTTTGCCTGTAACTTTCCTTGCTCTTCTTTTAAGGCTGACAAGAGCTTTTTAATTTCATCGCCTTGCTGTAATTGACGCAGGTTTTTCGTGTTCGGTGAAGAAATATTAATCGTAATATAGCTCGCCGCTAGATACGCTTTACGTAAACTAATTAAATAATCTTCGGTAGCTTGGTCGATGGGTGTATCAAAATTTTTGCCAATATTAATACCCAAAATACCTTTATATTGACTGCGCTCCACTTGTTTTAATAAATAATCTACCCCTTGATTATTAAAGCCCATACGATTAATAATCGCTTGGTGTTCGGGCAATCTAAATAAACGCGGTTTAGGGTTGCCTGGTTGTGGTCGTGGGGTAACGGTACCTATTTCTACTGATCCGAAGCCTATGGCCGCTAGAGCATCGATATAATCGCCATTTTTATCTAGTCCTGCGGCTAAACCTACTGGATTTTTAAAGTTTAAGCCCATCACAGTAACAGGCTGTTCAATGATGGCAGGGTTTAATAAACGATCAACGCCGCTATTATGTGCCAGTTTAAGTAATTTTAAAGTTAGATAGTGGGCATTTTCTGCATCTAATTGAAAAAGGAAAGGCTTTACTAGGGGGTAATAATTCATAAGGCTTAGGTTCTCAATGCTGAGCAGAAAGTTGATAAGGAGTTGGGTCGATTTTTGGCGTTTGTTCTGTTACCAGATCATAAAGCAACTGCGCAGATGCCGGCCCCATAGCAAAGCCATTTCTAAAATGGCCTGCACTGATGGCTAAATTTTGTATTTTAGGGTGCTGATCAATATAAGGTATGCCTTGCTCAGTACCGGGGCGTAAACCTGCCCAATGATGAATAACGGGTGCGGACCGTAGTTCTGGGAGCAAGTTATGTGCAAAATTAACTAATGATTGTTTAGCTTGTGCTGACGTTGTTTTATCAAAATCTGCATGCTCAACCGTGCTACCACATAATATTTTGCCATCGCGACGCGGAATTAAATAGCGATCATTTTCCAGCACCATAGTATCTAGTACTCCTATAGGCGCATCTAAAATGAGCATTTGTCCCTTTACTGGGAACACTTTAGCTGATGTTGGTTCGGTTTTACCTAATAACTGGGGCCATAAACTTCCTGTCCATGCACCTGCACTAACTACTAATTGCTTAACGGGTAAAGTCTCAGTATGGCTCGTTATTTCAATGATGTGATTATCTTTAATCGTTACTTTTTCAATGGCACAGTTTTCGATAATTTTAACGCCGCGCTGTAACAAATCTTGTTTAAGTGATTTGAGTAAACGAGGGTTTCGAACTTGGGCAATACCAGGCAAATATAAAGAAGAATCTTGTATGTGTGGGAACTGTTGACGCTGCTTACTACTGGCAATGCTGGTCTTTATGGCGTACTTGTTGCTCCAAGCATGGGCATCGTCTGAATCAGGCAGGGAGTTCATTAATAAGCCGCTAACAAGATATTCTGGATTTATTCCAGTCGCATCAATTAAGTCTTGGACTAATTTAGGGTAAGCTTTAATGCTCGGAATGACCAGTTGGCTAATTGCATCGGCTTGGCGCCAAGGATACAAAGGTAATAAAATCCCCCCACCTGCCCAAGATGATTCTTGACCTATCTGATTCTTATCAATGATAGTTACGCTGGCTCCTGCTAGAGCAAATAGGCGCGCGCATAATAGGCCGGTAATACCTCCGCCAACAAATGTTATATCAGGAGTGCTGTGCATAAAAAATAGAAGCTTAACTAAAGTATATAGCTATTATATCAACTAAAACCAAGCTGATTCACAAGGGCGTTACTTTTTAGGTAATTTACTTTCAATATAAGGCATAAAAGATTGACGAATCCGGGTAACTTGTGCACTTTTGCATAACTCAGCACCTCGCGTTGAGTGATGACAACGAATATCTAAAAAGATACTGGTTTTATTGTTAGCCCGTTTGGATTTAGATACCGACAAACTTAAATCTGAGCCGACCTTAGGGTCACTGCTCATAATCAGCGTTTCAGTATTAAAGTTGATATGTGTTGTCGAATGAAACATAACAAATTGTCGTGCAATTTCCCAAGCTAGGTCACAAGTTTTTCGGTCAAAACAATTAAATAATCCTAAAACATTAGCGGCTTGAGTTTCAGCATTTTCATCGATTAATGTTTGTGTGTTGGATCTACTGCCTTGAGTTAAAAATATAAAACGCTCTATATCTTTATCAAACTTTCTTTGTATTTCTTGGTATTGCTCTACAACCTTAGCGATTTGGCCATAGGTATTATTGATTTCGTCTTCGGTATCAGATATTAGTTTTAAAATAGCGGCAGGAACGTGTTTTCCCTTTCTTTCTTCTTGGGCAGCCCTACTACGAGTACTCGCTAAAGTGTCATTTAAGCTTGCTAATGCGCCTTCGAGCATGCGTTTATGCACATTAACTGAATTTAATTTACCTTTTAAAGTTAAACGTAAGTCATCAATATTGCGGAATGTACTAAGTAGTACTTTGTCATTGGATTTTTGTTTAGCAATAATATTTTCTTGTTCTTGTCTTAATAAGACCAGCCTTTTCTCTAAAGCAAATTGCTCATCCGTTTTTGCGGCGTCAATCGTATCAATGACACGACCGTGTTCATTGAGCACTTTCCGCTCTAATTTTGACTGTTGGGGTGGGACTTTATCAGAATAATAAATATTGCCATTGTGATCTACCCAGCGATACATTTTTGCAGCAACAGGCGACGGCACAGCAATTAAGCTGGCAAGCGCTATTGAACAAAAAAGTGCATGGGGATAATTCATAAGTAGCTAAGATAGTTAGATGAAATACGAGTGATAAAAAAGAGATTTACTTTTGTAGAATAGCAGTATTTAATTAAAAATACTGCTATTTATTGTGCAAATATTAACCAACAAGGCTAATTAGTTGTTGTAGAGGCGGGATAATAAGCATTTTTGCTAATTGCAAGCCGACTAGCACTATCAATGGTGATAAATCGATCCCTCCTAAATCAGGAACCATACGTCGACAAGTTGCTAATAAAGGCTCAGTTAAGCTATAAAGTAAATTTGAAGCAGCATTAAAAGTGCCAGGGTTTAACCAGCTTAAAATAGCGCGCGCAAAGATAGCAAAAACAAACACATTAATAAGCAGTGAGATTAACTGGCTAAAAGATAATAAGGTCAAGGCCGCAAAACTAAAGCTTAAGCCTTTTAGCATTAAGACGATTGAGTCAGAAATCATTTGTAACACTAACAGCAAGACAACAGATGAAGTATCGACTTTACCGATTGCAGGGATGTAACGACGTAAAACACGCAGTATTGGGTGAGTGATTTTGACTAAAAATTGTGAAATAGGGTTATAAAAATCCCCGCCTACCCACTGTAAAAGAAAGCGAATTAATACCGCTAAAATATAAAAAGAAAAAACCGTATCTAATAAAAAAATAATCGGATCACTCAAATAACTAGAGCCCATTAATCTGCTCCTAATTCTTTAGAAAGGCTGATAGAGCGGTCATGTGCTGCTTGTAGAGCTTGTTTAACTAAAACGCTAAAATTACCCTCATTAAAGGTTTTTATCGCTTGCTCAGTTGTGCCTCCTGGTGAAGTTACTCTTGCTCTTAGCTCTCCGGGAGATTCATTAGATTCCAAGGCTATTTTTGCCGCACCGAGGGCGGTTTGTTCAATTAATAACTGTGCCGTATGTTGACTTAGACCTAAATCAGTCGCTGCTTTTTCCATCGCCTCCATTAATAAAAAGAAATACGCAGGGTCACTACCTGATACGGCAGTCACAGCATCTATTTCACTTTCAGTGTCGACCCAAACTGAGATGCCCACAGAACGCATAATATTTTCAGCTAAATCACGCTGGTCTTCGCTAACATTAGCATTGGCATGGAGACCTGAAGCACCGGTTTGCACTAAGGCTGGTGTATTTGGCATACAGCGCACAATCGCTGCTTTTTCGCCCAACCATTTACTTAAACTGGCTTGATTAATACCCGCAGCAATAGAAACAACTAAGGCGTTTGATTGATTAAATGAACTTAAAGATCCTTTAATCACTTGAGCAATCGCTTGTGGTTTAACCGCTAAGACAACGACATCAACTTCGCTAATTAAGGCATCATTAGTTGCTGAAGTATTAATCTGCAAGCTAGTAGCTAGGCTAGATAATTTATTCTGATCGGCATCAGAAACCCAAATTTGTTGAGGTGAGTGGCCACTGGCAATAAGTCCGCTAATTAAGCTAGTTGCCATGTTACCGCCGCCGATAAATCCTATTTTATTTGTTTTCATTGTTTAAGTACTGTTTGTGAAAAGTATAAAAATACATAAGTTAAGGAGCGAGGGTTTAATAATCCTCGCTCCTAAGTAAGGTATAGCCATTAAGATTGGGACATTTCTGTTATTTATCAATACTACACTGTGAATTAAGAGTAACCAAACGATTAAGGTTATAACTGCCTTAAAACCTGCATAGGCGATTGATTAGTCACAGATCGAGTTCCCCAAAAACCAGCTAAGCCAATGAATAAAGCGGAAGCAATGGGAAATGCCAAACATAGCGTTAAGTTAGGATTAAAATCCATTTTTAGCACCCAAGCATATAAACCATAAATAATGAGCTGAGCCATTAAGACCGCTAAAAGCCCAGCAATAAAACCTAAAACACTAAATTCTATCCACTGAATTTTTTGTAAAAAACTTCGTTTAGCGCCTAAAGTACGCATCAAAACACCCTCATAAATACGCGCGTCTAAAGTCGAATATACCGCAGAAAAGAGCACTAAAAAACCTGCGACTAAGGCAAAGTATAATAAGTAATTAATGGCTGCGGTCAGTTGCGCCAAAATTCTGGTTAATTGTTGCAAGATAAAGTCCACATCTAATACTGTCATTGCTGGGTAATTTTTTAGCAACTGATTAAGGACAGGTTTTTTTTCAGCCGGTAAATAAAAGCTAGTGATATAAGTATGTGCAAACTGCTCTATCGTGCCGCTGGAAAAAAACATATAAAAATTGGGCTGCATGGTATCCCAATCGACTTTTCGAATGCTATCGACTTGCGCTTCGATTTGCTCATTAGCAATGGTAAAAGTGAGCCGGTCGCCCATGACCACTTTAAGACTTTTAGCTAATTTCTCTTCTATTGAAACAAGCCCTGGTTTTCGATTCTGCTGTGCATCACCTGCAACAACTTTGTTATCCACAGGTAGAGTGGAGCCCCAAGTTAAACTTAAATCTCGGTGTATCGCGCGTTCTCCTTGAGATTCTTTGCTAACAATTTGTTGTACCGGAATATTGTTAATAGCGACTAACCGACCTCTGACTACAGGGTAAAAATTTTCAATCATTACGCCCTGCTCTTTTAAATCGAGTGCCAACTGATCTTTTTGCTCGGCAAAGACATTAAGTGCAAAATGGTTAGGTGCGTTTGTCGGTAATTGCTTTTGCCAATCCCTAATTAAATCCGTGCGCACGGTAAAACTGAGAATAATTGCTAGCAAGGTAAGACTGAAAGCCAGAATTTGCGTAATATTGCTATTTCGGTGCTTTGACAGCCCTTGTAGGCCAAAGCGCCAAGTTAAACTGACATGTGGTAGTAATAAACGAGTAAGCCCCAACAAGCCATAGGTAAGGCCTCCTAAAACAGCTAAACTGAGCATTCCGACAACAACAATACTGAATGTCATTTTCAGGTCTTGAGTATATTGGCTAATCAATAAGACTAATAAACTGATTGCTAAACCATAGACTAACCAGGCACTACTCGGTAGTGGCGTTAAATCACGTTGCAATATACGCAAGGGAGATACTTGTTTTAGGCGTAATAAAGGCGGCAAAGCAAAACCAAATAAAACCACAATGCCGATAATCATACCGAATAACACCGCCAAATAACTTGGATCTGCCACTTGTGCGGGTAATAAATCGCGTAGCAATTGAAATAATAATTCTTGACTGATCCAGCCCAAAATACAACCGATAAAACTGGCAATCAGTCCAATTAACAAAAATTGCCATAAAAACAGCTGCAATACTTCATTTTGTTTATAACCTAAACAACGCAAAATCGCGGTGCTATTAAAATGACGCTCACTAAAACGGCGTGTTGCCATAGCAATAGCAACACCGGCAATTAAAATAACCACAATACTGGACAGCCCTAAATAACGTTCTGCTTTTTGTAATGCAGATCCCAGTTTAGGTCGATCATCATAAATATCCATTAAGCGCTGAGAGGCCGTTAACTGAGGTTTAAGCCATTGCTTAAACTTAACGATATCCACTTCTGCGCCTGCAAACTGAAAGAAATGATGCACATGACTACCGGGTTGTAATATTTTGGTCGCGGCTAAGTCAGCCGCATTCATCATCACTCGCGGTGATAGGCTGTATAAGTCGCCCCGCTTATCAGGCTCATAAGTAATAATATGACTGACTAATAAAGGGATTTCACCTACTTGTAACGGATCCCCTAATTTAAGTTTTAGGGCTGATAAAATACGCGATTCGACCCATGCCTCACCTTGTTTTGGGCCATGTTGAAGTATTTGCTCCTGTGCATAAGTATCTTTACGGACTTTTAAAGTGCCATGTAATGGGTAGCTATCACTAACGACTTTAATGCCTGCCAGTAAAAACTGCTCATTCTCAATAAGCATACTGGAAAATTCACTCGTCTGTGATTGCTTTAAATTAAGCTTTTCAGCTTGTTGCAGATAATGTGTTTTTATTAATTCTGGACTGCTAACGACCAAATCAGCGGCTAAAAACTCTGCTGCTTGAAAGTTCATCGTTCTATTCATACGATTGGCAAAGAGACTAATTGCGGTCGAACTTGCGACAGCAATAATTAGCGCCAACATTAATAAAGTTAATTCCCCAGAACGACTATCGCGACGTAAAAACCGCAAAGCTAATTTTAATTTATTCATACAATACGCCCTGCACTTAACTCTATCGTGCGAGCACAACGATTGGCTAAACGTTGATCGTGCGTCACTAACACCAAGGTCGTTTGGTTTTCTTTATTTAATTCGAACAGCAAATCAATAATATGTTCACCTGTGCTGCTATCTAAATTCCCTGTCGGTTCATCCGCAAATAAAATTTTCGGATGAGTGACAAAAGCACGCGCTAAAGCGACGCGTTGTTGTTCACCGCCCGATAATTGATTGGGGATATGTTTTAGGCGATGGCTTAATCCAACTCGACCTAATAATTGCGTGGCGAGTGGTTTTGCTTGTTTATCACCAATTAACTCCAAAGGCAGCATAACATTTTCCAATGCATTGAGGTTGGGCAACAATTGAAACGATTGAAAAACAAAGCCAATCATTTTATTACGCAATGCCGCGCGCTGATCTTCATTTAGTTTATTGAGCGATTGGCCAAATATTTCGATATTCCCTGATGTTGAACTATCTAAACCTGCCAATAAACTCAGTAATGTTGATTTTCCTGAACCGGATGCACCAATAATTGCGACACTTTCTGCAGGTTTAATCGTAAATCCGACATCTGACAAGATTGTCAAAGAACCTTCTATACTATTAACTGTTTTGTACAGGTTTTCGACTGTAATAATATGTGAATTATTTTTTTCTAATGCGGAGTTAGTCATGTTTAAGTTTTTTTTGCTCGGGATTGTCCTGTGTTTTTCATCATTAACACAGGCAAAATCAATTGTAGTTCTAGGGGATAGTATCAGTGCTAGTTATGGATTTGAAGCGCAACAGGGTTGGGTCGCGTTAATGCAACAAAAAATTCAAGCGGATTACCCTGGCTATACGATATATAACGAAAGTATTAGTGGTGATACGACGGCAGGTGGATTAGCTCGTTTGCCTAAGATCATAAAGAAATATCAGCCAGATATTCTTATGCTTGAATTAGGCGCTAATGATGGTTTACGCGGCATGTCTTTGACCGCGATGCAGAAAAATTTATCCGCTATTATCAAAAAGTCAAAAAAATCAGGTGCTCAAGTGTTGTTATTGAGTATGCGCATTCCTAGTAATTATGGCCGTCGCTTTACCGACATGTTTTATAACACTTATCAAAAGTTATCCACACAGCACGGTATTCCTGTCGTGCCTTTTATCTTGGAAAATGTTGCTTTGAACAAAAGTCACATGCAACACGATGGGCTGCACCCCAATGCACTAGCGCAACCCACTATTACCGAACATATCTACCCCTACCTACTAAAACTACTCTAAAGCCTGTGGATAAGTCTGTGTTTTACGTAATGCGCTAATTGTTGTTAACTTGTTACTAATTTTTAAACTATCATTTAAGCACAGCTTAGCAACATTTTAATCTAAACTTAAACACACAATTATTGTTAAACTAAGCAAATGATTTTTATTTCAAAAAACGACTTATCCACAAGACTTTGTCTAGCTAATAGTAATAATAAAGTTATATATAAATAATTTTAATTTCTATTAGCCCGGCACAAATTCTTAAAAATATCAGAAATAATAACGTTTATAGGATTTTACTCAGATGGCATCAGATAACGAGAAAAGACAGAAGACCTTACAAAAAGCCTTAGCGATTAATTTGAATAATTGCCAGTATGGATCGATTGTTGAAATTGGAGCAGGACAAGAAGTAGCAAGAAACTTCTTTCAGGCAGGTGGTGCAGCAGGAACGATAGCTAAAACGCTGTCAGCTTATGATATGCAAGTCAGTGATAGTATTTATGGTGCAGAAGAATCAAAACGCTATGTGACACGTAGTCGTTTAATGAAAATGCTGGATAGGGAATATACCGCTGTTACTAACTTATTGACTGAAAGTCGCCCGAAAAATACAACATTCTTTTCTTATGCAGCAACGGTAACGGCTAAAAGTTATTTACAAAAAAATGAATGCCACGGTTGGTTAGGTATTCGTTTACAGCTTTACCCTAGCGCAGCTCCAAGTGATATTATCGTGCATGTGCGTATGTTGGATAATGATGGTGGCTCACAGCAAGAAGCCTTGGGTGTCGTTGGGGTTAATTTAATTCATGCTGCTTTTCATTATTACTCTCAACCGAAAAAAATTATTGAATCTTTAGTAGATGATTTAGATCCTTGTCGTATAGAAGTCGATAGCATTAATTTTTCAGGCCCCTATTTTGAAGAAGTAGAAAATAGATTAATGAATTTGCATTTGGTGCACAGTAATCTGACCCACGCGATTATGTTTAGCCCTGAAGGTGAAGTCCAAGTTCCTAGTGAATTATTGTATAAAAAAAATATTTTAGTTATTCGCGGCACGTTTACGCCGCTAACCAATGTTCATCAAGATATGGTGCAATGTGGTCAACGTCATTTTAATCAAGTAGAAAATATTGATACTGATAGAACCATTGTTTTAGCCGAAATCACTATGGCGAGTTTAACCGTAGGTGATCGAATTGATGATGCCGATTTTCTTGCGCGAGTCGATATGCTTAATACCCAAGGTTATACGGTAATGATTTCTAATTATTTACGTTATTTCCGTTTACGCCAGTATTTCCGTCGTTATACACAACAGCAATTAGGTATGATTCTGGGGATTTCTAATTTGGATCTTATTTTTAGAGAAGAATATTACAATGGTTTAGAGGGGGGAATTTTAGAAGCCTTTGCTAAATTATTTCCAGATAATACACGTTTATATATTTATCCGATTCATAGTGTTGAGCAAGATGAATTAGTGACTGTCGATACATTTCAGGCACCTAAAAAATTAAACCATTTATACCAGCATTGTAAAGATAATGGTTATTTAGTAGGCTTAGAAAATGTTGATGAAAGTGTGCTGGATATTAATCCACACCAAGTATTGTTGGATATTAAAAAAGGTCGAGGCGAATGGGAAAATCAAGTCCCAGAATCCATTGCTGAAATGATTATTAATAATAGACTACTTGGTTTTGGGTCTAACCGGTAGTTACAGGGCTGTTGGTATGGAGCAATGTTGGGTTACGTTATTTGTGTTCCGCTAGTAACCTAACCCAGCGTAACTGGGAACGTCAAAAGCAAGCGGCCCTTTACCTAGGTCGTTAGCTTTACAAGCCAAAAGGAGAAAAATGATGGTTAAGGGTATTACTGTATTATCAGCAGTTTCAACAGTTGCACTCACTGGAGTGCTATTATTTTCAACATCTACCCCAGTTATAGCATCAGATGATTGTGGGAATTTGCAAGGCTGTGGAAAAAAGTTCTGTGAGATAGAAAGGCAACTTAAGATTTCTCAAGAAAAAGGCAATGCGGACAAGGAAGATGGCTTAAGGAGGTCATTGACTAATGCTAAGGAAAATTGCACTGACAAAGGCCTTAAGTCCGACTTGGTTGAAGAGATAAGTGCTGTCAATGAAGAGATTGAAGAGTATCAGTCCGATTTAAAGGAAGCTAAAAAATACGGAAAAACTGATAAAATTCGTAAGTACAACGATAAAATAAATGAAGAGAAAAGTAAGATAAACCGTCTTGAAGATAAATTATCAGACCTAGATTGAATTAAGCTGACGGTTGGCAACTCAGGTTCATTTTCAATGGTCATTTTTATATCAAAATTTAGCGTCGCTGGGGTATGTTATCTGCGCTCCGCTAGATAATCTAACTCAAGCTACGACGCTTAATTTCAGTCATCATTTTGTTATTTCTCACACGCTTATGCCACTTAAAGGCGGCATTTAACAGCATCTTAGCAACTCTTCTGTTCAATCTTAGTCACAACCTCAAAAACAGGGTAAAATGCTGATTTATCGTTTAAAAACGACTATTCAGCAGCTTTTAGCCTTACTCACCATCGTCATTAAGATAATCGATTCTTGCCAATGTACTATTTAAGCTGGATAACAATTTGTTGACCTTAACGGGGACTGACTTGGAAGTGCAGATTGTGGTGAAAATTGCGTTCGATAATGACGGAAATCAAGCTGGCTGACGCTAATGCCGTTATCCGTATCTGGCATAAGCAAAGTTGTGCCATCGACCAGCATAACTCGGAACCCATTCCACAGCCAGCTGCAGCCTTCTCCAATACGAAATGAGTCTGAAAGTAGCCACGTATTCTAATATAGAATGAGTCTAAACTGACAAAATCAGATAATCTGTTCATGATGAAGGAATGAAAGCCATCATGAATCTTAACGCACTAAAAAATACTGAAGAATTACAGTCGTTTTTGAATGGATCACAAGCGGTTGCCTTTAGCTTGCCAGGTAAAAAAGGGGAACGCTATGCCTTTATTCAATCAACCTTAAAGCAGTTTCACTACCGAGCTATCACGAAACGACAAAAAGGTATTGTGATTCGGTTTTTATTACAAGTTACCGGTTATTCCCGCCAGCAATTGACACGGCTGATTAACCAATACCTAAAAACAGGGGTTGTGCAGCTAAAAAAGCACATAAGCCCCCTGGGTTCAAACAGAAATATAGCGCAACCGACATTGCCTTATTAGCAGAAATGGATGAGCGATATGACACACCTAGTGGTGCTGTCGTTAAAAAGCTTTGTGAGCGAGCCTACTGCATTTTTAATGAAGATGACTATAAAAATATTGCCAATATTTCAGTCTCGCATCTCTACAATTTACGCCATTCTATCGGCTATCAAAAGCAACGAAGAACCTTTGATAAAACCAAATCTAGGCAGATTTCCATTGGCGAAAGGCGCAAACCAAACGCAGAAGGGAAGCCTGGTTATATCCGTATAGATACGGTGCATCAAGGCGACCAAGATGGCATAAAAGGCGTGTACCATATCAATGCCGTCGATGAAGTCACTCAATATGAAGTCGTCTTATCTTGCGAGCGCATTAGCGAACAATTTTTGATACCGATTTTGACCGAAATGCTTGAAACCTTTCCTTTTAATATTACTGGTTTTCATGCGGACAATGGTTCGGAATACATTAATCACAAAGTCGCTGAATTGCTTAACAAACTCAATATTGAACTCACTAAATCGCGCTCAAGACACAGTAATGATAATGCATTAGCAGAAAGTAAAAATGCCTCAGTCGTGCGTAAAATCTTTGGTTATAGTCATATAGAACAACACTGGGCAGATAAATTTAATAACTTTAATAGAGAATACTTAAATCCTTTTCTCAACTATCACCGTCCTTGCTATTTCCCAACAACCCTTACCGATGATAAGGGAAAAGAAAGAAAACAATATCACTATGATAAAATGATGACGCCTTATGAAAAGCTGAAATCACTGGGTCGGAGTGAAGATTACCTGAAAGGTGCGCTATCTTTTGAGCTGCTTGATAAAGAGGCTTACAAGGTGAGTGACAATAAAGCTGCCGACCAAATGAACCTCGCTAAAAAGCGATTATTTAAACAAATAAATGAACAGAAAAAAGCCTGATTTTAGGGGTGGACTAAATGCTCTGTTCAGACTCATTTGTTAATTGGAAAATACTGGCTCAGGTAAAGAAGAAAGCCAAATCATGCAATTGCGCCGTTGGCTGAGCAATGAAAAGGTGGGGGTCGATTTATTTTATTTACCTTTTGTAGAAGTTCTTATCCAGTGTTTAGCCAAACAAACACTGGTCCTTGCTATTGATGGTAGTACGACAGCGCAAGGCTGCATTACATTAATGGTGAGTATGATTTATAAAGGTAGGTCTCTGCCATTGTTGTGGGTAACCCGTAAAGGTAAAAAAGGGCATTTCCCTCAAGATATGCATATTGAGCTGATTAAATCAGTTCAGGGAATAATTCCAGAAGGTACAGCCGTCATCTGTTTAGGTGATGGGGAATTTGATGGTGCAGATTGGCTGAAAACCCTCAGTGATTATGGCTGGGAATATGCCTGCCGAACTGCCAATAATGCAATATTGTATGAAAATGGAGAAGAATTTACATTTAAAGATATTTGCCCCGAACAAGGTGGAATGACTGAAGTATCAGAGGTTGAATTCACACGTAAACGTAGCATTGTAGTCAGGGCGGTTGTTTATTGGGGGAAAAAATATAATGATCCTATTTATCTGGTTACTAACTTCCCTACAGGCGGTGAAGCGTTTAATTGGTATCGAAAACGCTTCCGTATAGAAACCCTTTTTTCTGACCTCAAAAGTCGAGGGTTTAACTTACAGAAAAGTGGATTAAAAGCCCCTGAGCGAGTTTCTCGACTTATTATAGCGGCAGCTTTAGCTTATATTTGGATGGTTTACTTAGGTGAGTTTGCGCAAGATAAGGGCTGGGATAAAATTATCCACCGCAAAGATCGTTGTGATTTAAGTTTATTTACACTTGGTATGCGCTTATTAAAGCGCCTGCTAAGAGAAGGTAAAACGCTGCCTCAGTTCTGCCTCACTTTATCGGGTAAGGCTTTGCTGTAAGGTGGTGAAAAGTGTACGGTAGTGAATCTCCACAACAGCATTGAACGTTAGGGCGGGCTAAAGCCAGCCCTAAAGTTTCGGGTTTTATTTAATCTGCCCCCCTTAGCTACCAATCATAACTCAAAGTCGCATAAAAATTTCTTCCTGCACCGGGTAAATGCTCATCAATGGCAGTGCCATCATTAGTCGGGTTTCTATTCAGCCCATTAAGGTGCACTCGATAACCCTTATCAAGAAGGTTTTCAATACCAAAACCTACCTCTAAGCCTTTCACATACTTATATTGAGGACGGTATTGCATACGTAAGTTCCAAAGTATATAACCGGGTGTAGAGGGTTCATCATTATATTCAGCTGTTTTAGTCTGTTTGCCATAGCCGATCAACTCAGTTCCCGCTAGCCACTCCTCTGTATCATAGAATAAACTAATTTTCCCATTAACTGGCGCTATACGATATAAATTATCTGTCACATCAGTCCGCTGACCACGCACATAGCTAAGCATAAAATCGACACGCCAATCTTCAAGAAAACGGTAACCTGTTTCCATATCTACACCATACAATTGAGCATTAACATTGGTATATTCCAGAGTGGTCGGATCTATAG
>JAUVAA010000055.1 GCA_030591965.1 bacterium | reverse complement strand
TTTCCTCTTGTTTATGTTATGGGGATAACACGACAAGAGGTATCATGAGTAGACTAACAAGGCAAACGGCATAGCCATTTGCCCAAGCCACCGCCTAAGGCGGTGGATATACAAGACTGATTATATAGCGTACATTTCCCATTAAACTTAGCATTTATCTTAACTACCTGTTTCTAGGCACAGCGATGTGGAATATAATTAACTTTTTCTTGTATGATATCTCTCTGTGCATACAATTTAAGCCATTAAAATTGCTTTAAAGGACATCAGCTTATGTATGAAAATTTAGAGACTGCGAATAATCCAGAAAATTTAAAGCGAGTGGCCGTTGACCCTGTTTCGCGTGTTGAGGGCCATGGAAAAGTTACCCTATTACTTGATGAAAATAATAAAGTACAACAAGCTAGGCTACATATTGTTGAATTCCGTGGCTTTGAAAAATTTATTCAAGGCCGCCCTTACTGGGAGCTACCCGTTCTTGTACAGCGTTTATGCGGCATCTGCCCTGTAAGTCACCATTTAGCTGCAGCTAAAGCCATTGACCAACTCGTTGGCATCGATCCTGCTAATTTACCTGCATCAGCGGACAAACTAAGACGTTTATTGCATTTCGGGCAAGTGATGCAATCCCACGCTCTACACTTCTTTCATTTATCTAGTCCTGACTTATTATTTGGCTTTGAAAGCGATATCAGTAAACGTAATATTATTGCTGTTTTAAATGACTTTCCTGATGTCGGCTTACAAGGCGTCAAATTACGCAAATTCGGTCAAGAAGTCATTCGCATGGTTTCTGGCAAACGTATACATGGAACAGGTGCGATTGCTGGCGGCATGAATAAATCACTCAGCAAAGAAGAACGTGACTACTTACTTGCTGATGTTGACCAAATGATTGAATGGGCAGCCGGCTCAGTGGCCTTAGTTAAAAAGATTCACCGCTCTAATTTACCGTATTACGATGATTTTGCCACTATTGCCACTAATTACTTAGGACTAACTAAAACAGACGGTGCGCTAGAACTGTACCATGGCGGCATACGCGCTAAAGATGCAAACGGCAAAACCATATTAGACCAATTCGATTATTGTAACTATAACGATATTATCCATGAAGAAGTACGCTCATGGACTTATATGAAATTCCCTTATCTCACCTCTATAGGCAAAGAAGACGGCTGGTATCGTGTAGGCCCTTTAGCGCGTTTGAATATCTGCGATTATATTGATACGCCTCTAGCAGAAGCAGAGCGGGTAGATTTTAAAAGTCATGGTGGTGCGGCCATGGTGCACAGCACGTTAGCTTTTCATTGGGCTCGCCTGATTGAAGTATTGCATTGCGCTGAAAGCATCAAAGTCTTACTCAACGACCCTGACATTATGGGCTCCAACTTAGTAGCACAAGGCGAAAAACGTTACTCAGGCGTTGGCGTGATTGAAGCACCGCGAGGTACTCTGTTCCATCATTATGAAGTTGATGATAACGATATTGTAACCAAAGCTAATTTGATCGTTTCCACTACCAGCAATAATATGGGAATGAATGAATCAGTGCGTCAAGTAGCCGCTGAATATTTATCAGGACAAGAGTTAACCGAACCACTATTAAATAACTTAGAGGTTGCTATTCGTGCCTATGATCCCTGCTTATCCTGTGCCACACATGCAGTCGGTAAGATGCCATTACAAGTGGAATTAATTAATGTAGAAGGTAACCGTATTGATAAAATAATGAAACAGAGTAACGGGGAAATTGTAAAACTAGAAGATTAGAGCTGACGAGCCCCTCATTTACTTATGAGGGAGTTCAGATCGAATAAGTTACAGTTAAATAGTATGCGTAGAACGGTCTGACTCTAAAGTGCCCGCCAAATAAGTTTCAATTTTATTTCTAGCTTGACCACCATCCTGATCGCTAAATTGCACCCCTATTCCTGCCGTTCTGTAACCCTCAGCACCCACTGGCGTAATCCAAATTACTTTACCAGCAATAGGCAAACGCTCTGTTTCCTCCATTAAATTAAGCAGCATAAAAACCTCTTGCCCCATCGTATAACTACGGTTTGTCGGAATAAACAACCCGCCATTGGCAACAAAAGGCATATAAGCGGCATAAAGCGCATTTTTCTCTTTAATAGATAAGGATAGAATCCCTTGTCGTGCTGCTGGTTCGGCCATAATTATTTCTTTATCACTGTTTGAGCCCAAGTAATCAAAATCTCTTCAAAAAGAAGCTGCTTATTTAGTTGTGTTTGGATTCTTTGTATATCGTTTAATAATAAACGATGAAATTCATATAAACACTGTAAGTCTAAACTCTTAGACAAAACATTCAAGTGTTTTTCTAAATCTGGATTGCATAATAACGAACTATCCACATGAAAATAGCATTTAATAATATCTTCCGTCCAACTAATCAACCAAGGCAAAATTTGACTAGCCGGCAATTTATACCATTTTTCAGCCAGCTCTACTGGACACGCATTCGCTAAAGGGATTTTTTGCCATTCAGTAAAACAACTTTGCCGCTGCTCAAGCACATTACTTTGCGCGTAATCTAACGCCAGTAATGGCGCCCCTTCAGCTAAATTTAATAACAACTTCTGCCGCTCAGTAACCCCTTGCGCCTGCAACCACACACTAACCTCTTCAGGCTTTGGTGGCTTAAGCAGTAATTTCTGACAACGACTAATAATGGTCGCTGGTAAAACCTGCATTTTCTCCGCCAACAAAATAAACATAGTTCGCTCAGGAGGTTCCTCCAAACACTTCAGAAAAGCATTGGCAGAATTGTTATTCATTTTTTCAGCGGGGCTAATTAAAACCACACGAAAACCACTATACTGTGGCTTTAACCTTAATTTAACAATTAAACTTCTAATTAAATCAACGCCAATCGCCTTACCCACCTCTTCCGGCTGAACCCAGATAAAATCGGGGTGTGTATTGGCAATAAATAACTGACAACTCTCGCAATGCTCACAAAAATCCTGAGCTTGCTTGTTTGAACACATTAAATATTGTGCAAAATGTAATGCTAATTGTTGCTTGCCTAAGCCCTTAACACCGTTAATCAATAAAGCCTGAGGAACTCTCTCTTGCTCTACATAAGCTGACAAATGCCGCCAAGAAGAATGATGCCAAGGGTAAAGTTCATTAGTCATAAATAAAATTGACTAATCGATTGATGGATACTTGCCTGCACAAGCTCTAGCGTTTGAGTTGCATCAACTACTTTAATACGTTCTGGCTGCTGTTCAGCCAAAGCCAAATAAGCTTGTCTGACTTTTTCGAAAAAAGTTATTTTTTCTAATTCAAATCGATCTAATTTGCCACGCTGAGCCGCTCTATTCATACCTACTTGCACAGGCGCATCTAATAATAAAGTTAAATCAGGCCGCAACTCGCCTTGGACAAAATTTTCCAGCCAATGAATTGTTGTAATATCCATAGCGCGACCACCACCTTGATAAGCATAGGTGCTGTCAGTGAAACGGTCACACAGAACCCATACCCCTCGCTCTAGAGCTGGCTTAATAACATGTTTTATATGCTGAGCGCGTGCAGCAAACATCATTAATAATTCAGCTTGCTCAGTAATTTCTTCTTGATTTTTATCCAGCAGTAATTGGCGCATCGCCTCCGCTAAAGGCGTCCCGCCTGGCTCACGCGTAAGCAGTACCGAAATATTTTGCTCTTCCAATAAGGATTGAATATAAGCAATATTGGTTGTTTTACCGACCCCCTCACCGCCCTCAAGACTAATAAATCGCCCTAACATTATTTACGCTTCCTTTGAAAATTATTCACAGCTTTATTGTGATCAACCAAAGTAGCTGAAAATATATGGCTACCGTCGCCTTTAGCGACAAAATACAAACTACCTTCATCTTTAGGATGTAACACCGAAAACAGTGCGTACTCCCCAGGCATTGCAATAGGTGTTGGCGGCAGACCGTTAATTCGATAAGTATTATAAGGTGTTAAAGTACTTAAATCTTTTTTGCGAATATTTCCTTGGTAATTCTCACCCATACCATAAATAACAGTGGGATCCGTTTGTAAGCGCATTCCTTTGCGCAGTCTGCGCATAAAGACACCGGCGATAATAGGCTGCTCCGCTACAACTCCTGTTTCCTTTTCAACAATCGAAGCCAATATGAGTGCCTCATAAGCAGACTTAATCGGTAAATTAGCTGTCCGCTGCTCCCACAATACTGCCAACCTATTCTGCATTTTATTATAGGCTAACTTTAGAATAGCCAAATCAGTGCTATGCTTTTCAAATTGGTAAGTATCAGGAAAGAACAACCCTTCAGGGTGAGTATAATCACTGCCTAATTTTTGCAAAACCTGCACATCACTTAATTCAGCTAATGTTTGCGTAAGATTTTCATTTGCCGCAATTGCTTGGCGTATTTCCTTAAAATTCCACCCCTCAGGAAAGGTAATTTCATGTTGCCGTGTTTTACCCAAACTCAATAGGGCTAAAAAATCTTTAGGTAATAGATCGGAAGATAATTCATATTCACCGGCTTTTAGCTGATTAATTAAGCCTTCTTGTTCGGCTAATAATCTAAACCAAAGCGCATCAAGTGAACGCCTTTGGTAGCCAAGCTCTTGAATAATAGCGGTAAAGGAGCTGCCTTTTTCAACTTCAATTATCTTAGTATTTTCAGTAATGATAGGCCTAGCGACAAAAGCTTGATAACCCATTAAGCCCCAAACAAAAAGCCCTGTTAAAGCGAGAAAAAATACTGCAACAATACGTTTTAACATGCGCTACCTTGCTCACTTGTTTTATATTCAGCTAAATAATGACTTATTTTTTGCGTCACAGAACCTAACGTATAAGTTTTACCAGCTAGCGATTTAACTGGCCATATACCAATCACGGAATTTGTCACAAATAATTCATCAGCCAATAAAACAAATTCTTGAGTTAATGAAGTAACTTTAAAAGGAATATTATTTATCTTAGCAATTTCTAAAATTATCTCTCGTAGCACGCCCCTTATTCCCGATAAAACAATCTCAGGCGTATACAACACACCCTCTTTGACCAGAAACAAGTTAGTCATCGTTCCTTCAATCACTTGCTCATTTAAATTCAGCATCAAACCTTCTTGAAATTCATCTTGCCATTCGGCACGAGCAAGCACTTGCTCTAAACGATTATTATGTTTAATTCCTGCTAGCATCGGGTTAAGCCCTAAACGAGACGTACAAAAACGCGCATTAATGCCCTCACTTTTATAGTAAGCAGGGTAATCAGGAAATGGGTATAAAGCAAGCAAGCGGGTTGTATGTATCACTTCAGGTTGTCTGTATCCACGCCCACCCGAACCTCGAGTAAGCATTAATTTAAGGATACCATGATCAACTGAACGGCTAACGTGTTGGATTTCATCCAGAAGAAGAGTTTCTTTCGGATAAGGAAGGTGCAAAACTTGGCAGCCTGTTTTTAATCTCGCTAAATGCCGAGTTAAAAAAACAGGCCGACCTTGACTAATCTCTATCGTTTCAAACAGACCATCGCCGTAATGCAAGCCGCGATCTGTTATTTCTAGCGTATCTCGCTGTTCGCCATTGATTAATATCATTAGCAAACCTCGAACACTTGTTTATTCGTAGCGTTTAAAAACTAAAGTTCCATTAGTACCACCAAAGCCAAAAGAGTTAGACATAGCGATATCAATTTTCATTTCACGTGCAGTATTTGGCACATAATCTAAGTCACATTCGGGATCAGGGGTTTCAAGGTTAATCGTTGGTGGAGCAATTTGGTTTTTAATGGTTAAAGCACTCAACACTGCTTCAATACCGCCTGCAGCACCCAATAAATGACCGATCATTGATTTAGTTGAGCTAACGGCAACTTTATAAGCGTAATCACCTAATGCCGCCTTCATTGCCTGCGTTTCACCAACATCTCCTGCTGGAGTAGAGGTTCCATGTGCATTGATATAATCAACATCTGCTGCATTTAAGCCTGCATCACGCATGGCATTTTTCATACAACGTGCCGCACCTTCACCGCCAGGAGAAGGCGTAGTCATATGATACGCATCACCACTCATACCATAGCCAATCACTTCAGCATAAATTTTTGCGCCACGTGCTTTAGCGTGCTCTAATTCCTCAAGAACAACAACACCTGCCCCATCACTTAATACAAAACCATCACGATCAGCATCCCACGGACGACTCGCCGCTTGCGGATCATCATTTCGACGAGATAAAGCTTTAGCTGAAGCAAAGCCACCCATCGCTGTTGCTGAACTTGTACAGCGCTCAGCACCACCGGCAATCATGACATCTGCATCACCGTACTGAATTTTACGCGCCGCATCACCGATACAGTGCGTACCTGTTGAACATGCGGTTACAATCGCAAAATTTGGCCCCTTTAAACCATACTTAATGGAAAGGTTACCGGAAATCATATTAATGATATTGCCTGGTACGAAGAAAGGTGAAATACGACGCGCACCACCCTTTTCAAAGGTCATACGGCATTCTTCTATACCTGTAATTCCTCCAATACCTGAACCAATAGCAACACCAATTCTTTCAGCATTTTCTTCCGTAACTTCTATTCCTGAATCTTCAATTGCCTGACACCCCGCAGCAATTCCGTAATGAATAAAACCATCCATACGTTTAGCGTCTTTTGCAGGAATATACTGACTAATATCAAAATCCCTAATCACACCACCAAAAGTAGTTGCATGCCCAGAAATATCAAAAGAATCAATTTGGCTGATACCACTTTTGCCGTTAATAATACCATCCCATGTTTCAGAGACTGTGTTAGCAAGAGGCGTAACTGCGCCTAAACCCGTAATAACAACGCGACGTTTACTCAATGGAAATACCTGAAGTAGAAATATAAAAAGAAAGGAGATAGGTATTAATGGGCAATGAATTATCACCCATTAAATAATAACAGCTAAGAAATTAGCCGTTAGAGTTCACGTAATCAACTGCTTGTTGAACTGTAGTAATTTTCTCAGCATCATCATCAGGAATTTCACATTCGAATTCTTCTTCTAAAGCCATTACTAATTCTACTGTATCAAGTGAGTCTGCACCTAAGTCATCAACAAATGATGCATCATTAGAAATATCTTCTTTAACACCCAATTGCTCAGCAACAATCTTTTTTACGCGTTCTTCAATGTTACTCATATTATTTTTTCCTTAATGGATGCCGATTTAAACTATGCAACATCACTAATTATTATTAATCTGGTTTCACTTATAGTTAATTCTATAAGCGGGGCAATTATACTTTAAAATTATGAAAATGACATAATTTTAAGCCATAAACATACCACCGTTGACATGAAGCGTTTCACCGGTAATATAAGAAGCGCCCTCAGAGGCCAAAAATGCGACTGCATGAGCGATTTCTTTTGCGTCACCTAAGCGAGCTAAAGGAATGCCCGATAATAGCGCCTGCTTAAGCTCATCTGACAACTCACGAGTCATGTCCGTATCTATAAAACCTGGAGATACAGTATTGACAGTAATACCACGCGAACCTACTTCTTTAGCCATCGACTTAGTAAAACCCATTAAGCCTGCTTTAGCAGTGGCATAATTGGTTTGCCCTGCATTCCCAGTAGAACCAACAACAGAACCAATATTAATGATGCGCCCTGTTTTAGCTTTCATCATGCCACGCAGTACTGCTTTACTCATCCTAAATACAGATGTTAGATTGGTATTGATAATATCATCCCACTCGTCATCCTTCATGCGCATTAATAAGTTATCACGTGTAATGCCTGCATTATTAACCAATACTGCTGGCGTACCATGCTCATCAGTAATCGCCTTCATTACTTCAGCGATAGAACCCGCATCAGCGACATTTAATTTCATTCCGACGCCGTTATCAGCCAAATACGCAGAGATAGCGTCTGCACCACCACCCGAAGTTGCCGTACCAATAACAAAAAATCCATCCGTTATTAATTTTTCTGCAATCGCACGACCGATACCACGGCTCGCGCCAGTTACTAAGGCTACTTTTTTAGTCATTAGCAAAATGCTCCAATAATTCAGTTAAAGTATTTGGATTGTTAACGGTAAAATGATTCGCCGCCTTTACAATACGTTTATTTAAACCCATTAAGACCTTACCTGGCCCCATCTCTACAAAAGTAGTTACACCTTGCTCAGTCATTGCATTAACCGTATCAACCCAACGAACAGGTTCAAATAGCTGCTCTTGCAAAGCTTGGCGAATTTCCTCAGTAACTTTATGCACACCAACATCAACATTATGCAATAAAGTGACATCAGGTTCAGAAAACTCTATAGTTTGCATTTTTGCATACAACTGTTCAGCTGCAGGACGCATTAATGCACAATGCGACGGTACACTAACAGGTAATTTCAATGCGCGCTTAGCTCCCAACTCTTTTGCTGCAGGCATCGCACGCTCTATAGCCGCACTATTTCCCGCAATCACTACCTGCCCTGGAGAATTAAAATTCACTGCCGAACAAACCTCACCCTGCGCAGCGTCTGCACAAACTTGAATCACTTGCTCATCGGCTAAGCCTAGAATAGCCGCCATTGCCCCGACACCTTCAGGAACCGCTTCTTGCATAAAACGACCTCTAGCAGCAACTAAACTAATCGCATCTGCAAAGCCTAGAACCCCCGAACATACCAAAGCAGTATATTCACCTAAGCTATGCCCCGCCATATAAGCAGGCCTTACCTCAGACTGTGCGCACCAAACTCTCCAAAGCGCGACACCTGCAGCCAACATAGCCGGCTGCGTATTATGGGTCTGATTTAACTCTTCTGCTGGACCTTCGTTAACCAACTTCCATAAATCAAAACCTAAAACTTCTGACGCTTGCGCAAAAGTTGCCTCAACTTCAGGGTAAGCTTCAGCCATTTCAGATAACATAGCGACTGATTGCGAACCTTGCCCCGGAAAAACAAAGGCTAACTGTTTATTTTGTTCACTCATAAAAAACCTTTAATACTTAATAAGTGCAGAGCCCCATGTAAAACCTGCACCAAATGCTTCTAATAATACGATTTGACCACGTTGAATACGACCATCTCGAACCGCCTCATTGAATGCCAGTAATACCGATGCCGAAGAGGTATTTCCCTGCTCTTCTAAGGTAACGACAACCTGGTCCATAGACATTTTTAACTTCTTTGCCGTTCCTGCAATAATACGTATATTGGCCTGATGAGGAACCAGCCAATCTATATCCGTTTTATCCATGTTATTAGCCGCTAAAGTCTCATCGACAATACGCCCCAAAGTATTCACTGCTACTTTAAATACTTCATTTCCTTTCATGGAAATATAACCCGCAGCATCTGATTTTCCTTGCGCTTGCGGGTTTGGACATTTTAATAAATCTTCAAAACGTCCATCAGAATGTATGTGTGTGGACAAAACCCCCGCCTCTTCTGAGGCTCGCAATAAAATTGCACCCGCACCATCACCAAATAAGATACAAGTACCACGATCCGTCCAGTCAGTGATACGTGAATTAATTTCAGTACCTACGACTAATACCGTCTTCGCTGCACCCGACTTAATATATTGATTAGCAATATCTAAACCAAAAACAGACCCAGAACATGCTGCCTGTATATCAAAAGCCACACCATTTTTAATGCCTAATCGATGCTGCAACATACATGCAGCGCCAGGATAAACATTTTCCGGTGTACCTGTAGCAACAACAATCAAGTCAATTTCATTAGGCGCAATATCCGCCATCTCAATAGCCTGTCTAGCAGCAATTTCAGCCATGCTAGAAGTGGTTTCACCTTCTGCAGCGATGCGCCGATTTTTAATTCCAGTGCGTTCAAAAATCCAACTATCGGAAGTATCCACAAGCTTGGAAATATCTTCATTAGATTTTATTTCAGCAGGTAGATAGCCGCCAGTGCCGATTACTTTTGCATAAGTTGTCATGCGCCCTCTCTCTCACTTAAAGATTTTTCAACTTGCTCGCTGATTTTTTGAATGACATTTTTTTCGACTTCAACTTCAGCCACATGAATTGCCGTTTGAAAAGCCAAAGAATCAGCACCACCATGACTCTTAATTACCAAGCCCTTCAACCCTAAAAAGCTAGCTCCATTATGCAGCCTAGGATCAATACGATTTTTAATTGCTTTCAGCACAGAATAAGAAAGTAGCGCAGCAAATTTTGTGAACAAATTCTTACCAAACGACTCCTTCAAGACAGAAGTAATCATTTTTGCAGCACCTTCAATTGATTTAAGAGCGATATTGCCAACAAAACCATCACAGACAATTAAATCAACTTTCTCATCACCCGCATTAAGCGAATTACCTTCGACATAACCAATATAATTTAATGATGAATTTTCTAACAACTTAGCAGCTGCCTTTACTTGTTCGTTGCCTTTCGTTTCTTCTTCACCAATATTTAATAAGCCTACTTTAGGATTAGAAATATTTTCTAGGGCTTTGACTACCTCAGCCCCCATGACAGCGAATTGAAATAAGTTTTCAGCCGAGCTATCTACATTAGCACCTAAATCCAAAACATGGGTATGACCAAAAATAGAAGGCATAGAAGACATGATTGCCGGCCTATCGACACCAGGAATCATTTTTAAAACAAATCGAGCAGTAGCCATCAGTGCGCCGGTATTACCAGCACTTACACACGCATCCGCTTGACCATCGCGCACCAAATTGATTGCCACGCGCATGGATGAATCTTTTTTGTTTTTCAATGCTTTCACGGGGGATTCATCCATAGCAACACACTGGGATGCGTGATGAATAGACAAGCGCCCTTTAAAATCGAGTAAAGCTTGTGCGAGCAAAGGCTGCAAAACCAGCTCATCACCCACCAAAATCAACTGCAATTCAGGATTTCTACGTAAACACTCTAACGATGCTGGTACAGTAGTATCGGTACCATGATCACCACCCATTGCATCAATTGAAATTATTAAACTCACGTTTAGGGAAGCTCCAGTCGTTATTATAAAAAAGCCGGACATAAAGCCCGGCTTTCAAAACTTATAAACTAAAATCGCACAAAATATTCGTGCAAAACTTTAGATTTTAGTCTTCATCTTTCGCAACAATTTGACGACCTTTAAAGAAACCGTCTGGCGTAACATGGTGACGTAGATGCGTTTCACCTGTTGTTGGATCCTGTGACAATGTTTGTGCTGTCAATGAATCATGTGAACGACGTTGTCCACGTCTTGAGCGAGTTACTTTGCTTTTTTGTACGGCCATTATTGGTCTCCAGTAAATTTTAATTTAGCTAAAACAGAAAAAGGGTTGTCAGATTCTTGTTTTATTTCTTTGGGCTCTTCAACAAGTGGTTCAGTTGATGAATATTGAATACAACTATCTTCATGTCTTGGGTAATCAGGTAAAGCAATAATTACCTCATCCTCGATAATTGCAGATAGCGACATTTTTTGGTCTGAAACAACCATTGGTTCAAACCCTTCCTCTAAGCGATCAGCCTGTTCAATTGTTTGCACCATACCAATCTTCACAGATTTATCTATAGTCCATGGTAGCGCTTTCAAACAACTCTGGCACGTCAAGGTTATATGCCCTTCAATATGCCCTTCAATAATAGGAACTTTACCTTCTTTATAAAACTGTAAGTCGACATTTAACTCACCTTCTTTATCAAAAAGAAAATCAGACAGGCGCGCCATTCTCTGCAAGCCTATTTGGCCTACTACATGGCTGTGCCGCTCTGCAAACACAACAGGATCTATAAGTTCAGGTAATTGATCTAACATATCTGTGCAATAATATAGGCTTTTAACACTTCTTGTCAATTGAATTCTAATGAAAAACAATAAGCTGGTCTTAGCCTCTAGCTCTGAATACCGAAAAGTACTACTGGAAAAATTACACTTAAGCTTTATCTGCGCTAGCCCTAATATTGACGAAACCACTCAAGAGAATGAAACAGCACAAGAACAAGCATTACGTTTAGCCAAGCAAAAAGCCCATGCTCTCGCTAGCACATACCCAAAACATATCATTATTGCCTCTGACCAAGTTGCCATGATGGGCAGCACGCAACTACACAAACCTGGCAACCAAAAAAGCGCAATCAAACAATTACAAGAGTCTTCCGGTAACTGCGTAAAATTTTACACCAGCATTTACGTGTTAGACACGGCCAGCATGAATTATAGAAGTGACATTGATATTTGCTCTGTGTATTTTAAAAAACTAAACACCGAAGAAATAGAAAATTACGTACTTTTAGAGCAGCCCTATAACTGTGCAGGCAGCTTTAAATCAGAAGGCTTAGGTATTGCACTATTTAAGCGCATCAAAGGTGATGACCCGAATGCACTTATAGGACTACCTCTAATTAAGTTAATAGAGCTACTTAAAACATTTAACATCAATGTACTAGCATAATAATACACACCACAATCCTTGTGGTCACTCTCGATTAAATTCAAGATATGAGCCATGGAAAAACAGTTACTTTAGTCCTTACTGTAAAATTGTCTCTAGTGTATAACCGTCAACTTCTATTATCTCTTTAAGTCGCCTTAAACCATCCATTTGTATTTGGCGCACACGCTCACGCGTTACCCCTAACTCAGTAGCAACCACTTCAAGTGTTGCACTCTCATAACCACACAAGCCATAACGTCGACAAATCACTTCAGCCTGCTTTTTAGATATTCTCGCCAACCAAGTGTTGATATTCACTTTAACTTCTTGTTCGTGCATTTGATCTAACAAAGGGCTTGCACTTTCATCCGAGATAGAATCAACAAAGGTTTTTTCTGAGTCATAAGCAGTGGGAGCATCAACCGATGTTACCCGCTCATTTAATTTAAGCATTTTCTGGACAACTTCGACCGGCTTTTCTAAAAATTTTGCAATATCTTCAGCTCTAGGTTCAGCTTCTAAAGCATGCGTTAAATGTCGCTGAGCTTTCAAATAAACATTCATTTCTTTAACAACATGAATAGGCAAGCGTATGGTTCTCGTTTGACTCATAATAGCCCGCTCAATGGTTTGTCGTATCCACCACGTTGCATAAGTAGAAAAGCGAAAACCCAACTCAGGATCAAACTTCTCCACCGCTCGAATCAAGCCAAGATTACCCTCTTCGATTAAATCAAGTAAAGGCAAACCACGATTCAAATAACGACGCGCAATTTTCACCACTAAGCGCAAGTTACTTTCGATCATTATCTGTCGAGCCCGCGCATCACCCAACAAAGATTGCTTACCATACATTTTTTCTTGGTCAGCGGTTAAAAGCTGCGAGCGACTTAACTCCTTAAAATAAAACTGAGTCGCATCAAAAGATTGATCATTTTTACTATCAGTCATTGATGTTGATACATCCAATAACTCATGAGTCGACTCAAGATCTAAACTCTTACTTTCCTCAACAAACGTATTATTTTCTTCAGCACTCATTAAGTCTTCCTTCACTATTAGCTCCTACTTCTCGTCATTCACTGTAATAAAGTATCGAACCCTAAATTCGGACACTTATAATAAAGCTTATTTTGATAAATATATCACGGGATTAACGGGCTTTCCGTTCTTCCTGATTTCAAAGTGCAACGCAGGCTTACCATTCACACCCACCCCCATTTCAGCTATCAATTGCCCCTTCTTAACTTTTTGTCCTTCTTTGACTAACAAGCGCCGATTATGCGCATAAGCACTCAAATACAAATAATTATGCTTTATAATCAGAAGCTTTCCATACCCAAGTAAACCACTACCACTATAAGCCACAACACCCGACTCAGCCGCCCTAACCTGCTGCCCAACACGCCCAGAAATATCAATACCCTTACTACCTGTATGATAAAAATTCCGTACTATTTTTCCGGTCACTGGCCACTGCCAGTTTAACTTTAACACCTTTTTGTTACTCGTTGAAATATTTGTTCTTTTTGTTTTTATTTTTTTTCTCTTTGCAACCGAACTAGCAGACTTACCTCTAAATAGCTTTAACGTCCGCCCCACAGATAACTTGTAAGGCGAAGCTATTTTATTCCATACCGCTAGTCGCTTATAGCCATGCCCAGACCTAAAACCAACGGAGTATAAAGTATCACCTTTTTTTACCTTATAATATGAACTACTCGTCAAATCACGTTTTTTCGGTTGAATAGGCGCTTGAGATTGAAATCCCGCACAACCACTCACAAGAAAACTAAAAAAAAACAAAAAAAGCCACCGTCTCAAGAAATACGCAAGAGATTGATAACCAAGCACCTTACCCCTAAAAAGAACACTACAAAGCTGCATCGCCAATCTATTTCTTTAACAAAATATCTTTCGCTTGATTAATTTGCGCTGCAAGATAGCTAGATCCACCACGATCAGGGTGATTTTTTAAAATTAATTTTCGATGCGCATCAATAATCTCTTGCCTTGTCGCCGACGCACTGACACCTAAGACTTTATAAGCTTCCTCAACTGTTATTGCCCCCTTACTAACAGGCCTTCCTTGAGCCTCCCCTGAAAATCCACCCTGATTATTACGCCACAAAGCCCACAAACGCTGTAGTTGAGGAGCATAGCGCAAAACTACCGGCATAAAACGCAATACAAATGCAACAGAAACACTTAATGCAGCCAAAATCCAACTCAAGCGCCCAGTCAGCGCCAAAATAATAAAGCATAACAACAAGCCTAGCAATGCACTTTTCTGCATATACTGCTTACGTTCATGCGGTTCTTTTTTTAAACCTGCACTAACCCAAAAAAAAGCAGCAACCACAATGACTAACAAATAAACCCTAATCAATTTTTTCCCTTATTTATTGACGATAACTTGACTATTCTCCATTGCTCAATAAATAAAATCAATATCAAGACACTAAAAAAACCTTGACGCACCAATCGATAGGTTTTGGAATTTATGCCGCAAAAACCAATTCTCCACACACAAGGAGGCTCCGTTACTATTCTTTTTAAATAATCATAAAAAAGCCCATATAAATATGGGCTTATCATTAAACTTTACATAACCTTCATGAGGTGACCTCTAGAAAGGTTATGCGTACCTAATAAATATAAATAATTCGCAGATATTATGTTAAGCCATTGTATTTATTGTGATAAACAAGGTGTTATTGTAGTGTTGTTTTATAGTATGTAAAGTATTTTGTTAAATATTTGGGTGTAATGGCCATTATACTTTACATATTTTATAAATAACCTCGTAAGATTTTTTCGATAAAGCGATCACATTTTTTACGTTATTTCATAGTCAAAATTATTTCCATAATTATTTTTTGGTCATTAGCACCCATTTCAAAATACAGCAATAGCATTTCTGCAATATCATCATCTTCCTCATATAAATACGATACTGGGGTTTTTAAAATATTAGATAAACGTTTCGCCATAGAGTAGTCAGGTGAATGTTTTCCTTTCTCGTATTGGTTAATGCGAGCACTTGATGAAAATTCATCAATCCCTGCCATAATCCCCAATTTTTTCTGAGAAACGCCTAGTTTGATTCTTGCTTCCTTGAGCCTTTTAGGTAAAGGGTGGGGAGCGCTTTCTAAAATTTCCACTTTTATGAATCTCAATAAAAACTAAGATATTCTTAGTTTTTAAAGTAAAATAATACTAAGGAATACTTAGCTTTGTTGTGGGTGAGTGTTTTTGTCCAAGTTATCAATACATTATCCGTAGTAGTTTTAGAAAGTTTTCATGCGCCTGACCTCTAGAACTTTGCTTAGCCTTTTGTTATGACTTACGGGATGCAATGTTATTGATGCATAAAATTTGATATTAATAACTTTATTCAGCCATATGAAAAACCAAACAAGCCCAATACTTGATTACCAAAAACAGGATTTATTTATAAACTTCCCTAACCTTTATTCAAGCAGCCCTAATATCGATTGTGGTGTTGGCTTGTTTGATCTAATTGATATTTTTTCTACCTTGCTAGAAGTTAGATCAAAAGAGGCTCGTATTAATGAAATTAAAGTTGAGTCTGGAATGCTGTTAATTACGGTTGAAGGCTTTAAACAGAAAGATAATGACTATATTTTTGGTTTAACAAATTTAGCAGCAACCTTGTCACAGCTAATTTGTGAGAGCTGTGGAAATAAAGGGTTAATTTTAAATTGTCCTGGAACACTGAACCCTAGATGTGACCTTCATGGGGGCTTCCCCTTCGATAACTCAAGGCGGGAAATAGCTCCAAATTTACCGTTCAGCTTAGATCATATAGGACGTAAGCGCTTAATAGTCAGCGTAATTCACAGAAGCTCACATTAATGCCACACTATCCCCACCGTTAATTACAAGGGGGGGTTAAATGGCAGCGTTAGAAAAAATACAGGCAAAGACTTTCTGGCCT
>JAUVAA010000183.1 GCA_030591965.1 bacterium | reverse complement strand
TACCATTTAGCCTGCCTGCTGTTTTTCGGTTTGATAAACGTCCATACCTCGCGTACTTGTTCCGGATGAGAGCTAAGGTCTTCGCGCATTAAAGTGTCGAATAATACAACTGCTTCTAACTCGTTGCCTATTTCGCGTACTTCTAGTAACTCGGTTTCAATTTTTAAAATATCAGTATGATTTTCAGTGTCTGATCCTTTAAGTTGTGTTTGAATTTCGGCAAAGACTTTATCAGTTGTTAAACTGCGAATTTCTGCGAGGTCTTTTTTGTCCCAGGCCGCTTGTAACATTTTAAAGGCACCTTTTGCACCCTCCAGAAAATCCTGCTCATCAAAGTCTTTAGGTAATACGATTGCATCTTGAATCAATTTTTCTTCTGTATCAGTATCGCCAGCGTTAAAATTGTCAGGTTGGCCTTTATTAGAAAAAATATCGGTATCAAAGCCCGCATTATTAGAGGGAGCACTGTTTGAACGCTGATAATTGCTACTCAGAGGTTCGGCCTGTGAAGTGCTGTCGTAATTATTACGGCCATAGGCTGGGCTCGCTTTCGGGCGTGCTGCCTTAGCGGCAAAGAGCTTAAATAATACAAAGGCAATCCCCCCGAAGATCAGAATATCCATAAAGTTAAAATTCTCAAAGGCACCGCCAAAAAATAAAGACCCTAATAAGCCGCCTAATGCTAAACCACCTAGCAAGCCCATTAAGCCACCGCGTTTTGACATGGTTTGTCGGGCAGATTGGTTTTTGTTGTAAGCCTGTTGCTGACTGGGTGTTTTTTGAGTGGAACTAGATGCCTTTCTATTGTAGGATTTGCTGTATTTTGACGTGCTGCCAAATGAGCGTGCGCCTCCAAAGCGTTTGGCTTCGGCATCAGAAATACCGGCAAAGGATAGGGCGGTAGCAATGATAGCTGTTAAAAAGAGGCTAGATAATTTATTCATAGTGACGAGTGGACTTATTTATTGTCTATAAAACGGGCGTACTCATAATATGAGGCTAAAAGTAATATAAAGCAATCTCAAATTAACCACAGAGGGCACAGAGCTTTCACAACAAAAACTCTGTGCTCTCTGTGTCCTCTGTGGTAAAAAAATGTTAGATTATTTTTGCTCACTTACTTATGTTGAGTCACATCAGATCTACAGCATAAAAGTAGTCTGTTTTATGCGGTGCAGTAATTCACCTGATTTTTATCCGGCGTACTCACAATTACACCAATAGCAAAGGCTTGTTCACCTTGTTCTTGTAATGTGGCAATAGTCGCTGCTTCATCTTCTGCGGCAACGCAGACAATCATTCCAACTCCACAGTTAAAGGTCGTTAGCATATCTGCCTGAGTAACATTGCCTTGCTCTTGTAACCACTGAAAAATATCAGGGAAGGTCCAGGTGTTGAGGTTTATACTGGCACTCAAGCCTTCAGGTAATACACGCGGCAGGTTTTCGGTAATGCCACCACCGGTTATATGTGCCATAGCATGGACAGGGACTTTATTGATTAGCTGCAGTAATGGTTTGACATAAATACGTGTAGGCTCTAGTAAATGCTCCGCAAGTGGCTTACCAGCAAGTAAGTCTGTTAACGGAATATTGCTACGCTCAATAATTTTGCGGATTAAAGAGTAACCATTTGAATGAGGGCCAGAAGAGGCAATACCAATTAGTTTATCGCCGGTAGATACCTTGGAGCCATCAATAATTGCTTCTTTCTCTACGATACCAACACAAAAACCGGCAAGATCGTATTCGCCATCGGCGTACATACCTGGCATTTCTGCCGTTTCCCCGCCGACTAGTGCTGCACCAGCTAGTTCACAGCCTTTGCCAATTCCTTCAACAACGGAGGCGGCAATATCGACATCTAATTTGCCCGTGGCAAAATAATCAAGGAAAAATAGTGATTCTGCGCCTTGTACGATAATATCGTTAACGCACATGCCTACTAAATCTATACCCACAGTATTATGTTGATTTAAATCAATTGCGAGCTTTAGTTTTGTGCCAACGCCATCAGTGCCTGAGACTAAAATAGGTTGTTTGTAGCGGTCTAACGGCAGTTCAAACATTGATCCAAAACCGCCCAAGCCAGACATAACGCCAGCTGTTCTGGTTTTTGCTGCAATAGGTTTGATGCGTTCGACGAGGGTGTTGCCGGCTTCGATATCAACGCCTGCACTTTTATAGTTTAAACTCTCTTGTTTTTCTTCACTCACGAGTGTTCTCTTACGGGGTAAATAATTATAGTTACTGCTTATTGTACAAGACAAAATTAAGGATATGAAACAGCTTATTAGATTTTTGGTGGTTTTCTTGTTGCTGACAGCGTAATATGTCGCGACTAAAGTGGTGGGCAAAAAAAGCTCACCTTGATGAATGGATTGCAATCTAAGGAAGCCAATAGTCTTATAAATCTTTTGGGTTGCCTTGTGTGCATGTGTCAGTTTTACAATTCTCAATCTTGAAAATTCAATTAATTTTATTTACCAATGCAATTTGATTTATTAAATACCGATGGTCATGCGCGGCGTGGTCGCTTGATCTTTGAACGAGGCGTAGTACAGACGCCTATTTTTATGCCTGTAGGCACTTATGGCTCAGTCAAATCACTCACACCGCATGAGTTAACAGGTATTGGTGCGCAAATTATATTAGGTAATACCTTTCATTTGATGTTACGGCCCACCACAGACGTTATTAAGGCACATGGCGATTTGCATGATTTTATGAGCTGGCAAGGGCCTATCCTGACTGACTCAGGTGGTTTTCAGGTGTTTAGTCTGGGAGATTTACGTAAAATTAGTGAAGCAGGAGTGACGTTTAAATCGCCTATTGATGGTAGCAAGATTTTTATGGGGCCTGAAGAGTCGATGCAGGTACAGCGTGATTTAGGTTCAGATATCGTGATGATCTTCGATGAGTGTACTCCCTATCCGGCAACAGTACAGGAAGCGGCTGATTCAATGCGTTTATCTTTGCGCTGGGCAGAGCGCAGTAAAAAAGCACATGCTGATAATCCATCGGCTTTATTTGGGATTGTGCAAGGAGGGATGTATGAGCATTTGCGTCATGAGTCTATCGCAGGTCTGGTTGATATTGGTTTTGACGGTTATGCCATTGGGGGCTTGTCAGTGGGAGAGCCTAAAGATGAAATGATGGCAACTTTAGATGTAGTACACCCCAAATTACCTGTTAATAAGCCCCGTTATTTAATGGGGGTGGGTACACCTGAGGACTTAATTGAGGCGGTTAGACGCGGTATTGATATGTTTGACTGTGTTATGCCCACCCGTAATGCACGGAATGGGTATATTTTCACCACGACGGGGGTGATTAAAATTCGCAATAGTCAGTATCAGTTTGATACTCGGCCATTGGATGAGTCCTGTGGCTGTTATACCTGCCAGCACTATTCTCGCGCTTATTTACGTCATCTGGATAAGTGTCATGAGATATTGGGTGCGCGATTAAATACCATTCATAATTTGTATTATTATCTAAATTTAATGCAAGGTGTTCGTGAAGCCATAGAAAACAAGGTGTTTGAAAAATTCCTTAAGTCATTTTATGAACAACGGGGCAAAACTGTTCCAGATATGTCATAATAGAGGGCTTTTATTTTAACTTATACGATATTGGGGGGATCATGAGTTTTTTTATTTCTGATGCACTAGCAGAAGCTGCTCCAGCAGTTGGAACACAACCAGGTTGGGAAGGGATGTTATTTCCATTGGGTATTTTAGTGTTTTTTTATTTTTTATTTCTAAGACCACAGCATAAGCGCACTAAAGAGCATAAAAAAATGCTTGAAGATATGCAGCCAGGTGCTGAAGTTGCAACTGGAGGCGGACTTTTGGGTAAAGTCGTCAGTCTTGATGAAAATTTCGTGCAAGTTGAGGTGGCAAATAATGTTGTTCTTCAGGTGCAGCGTCACCAGATTAGCAGTTTAATGCCCAAAGGAACTTATAAAGTTCAAATGAAAAAAACTAAATCTTAATTCTTTCAACGGAATTTACTAGCTCACGTAATGATGCTGCTGGCATAGATTCTTTGCCAGCCATTGATTTATCTTGATGGACTTACCATGCAAAACCATTTCCCCTTTTGGAAAAATTTATTGATTCTAACCGTTTTGGTGTTAGGGATTGTGTATTCATTACCTAACCTTTTTGGTGATGACCCTTCGGTACAGATTTCTTCTGGCAATGTTGCCGATATTTCACCAGCTCAGATAACAAGTATTGAAGAAACACTGAGTAGCGCTACTATTAATGCCAAAGCACTCGAGTTGCAGGGTAATAAAATTTTAGTGCGTTTTGCTAATACCGATGAGCAGATGCGAGCTGCCGATTTATTGCGCAATAGTTTGGGTTCTCAATATATTGTAGCGTTAAATCTGGCACCAGCGACGCCTGATTGGTTAAGGTCATTAGGTGCCGACCCAATGTATTTAGGGCTGGATTTACGTGGCGGTGTTCATTTTCTATTAGAAGTGGATATGGTTGCAGCGCTAAAACAAGCTGAGGAACGCTACAATAATGATATTCGCTCGGCACTGCGAACTGCTAAAATACGTTATAAGTCTGTTGCTTATGATAATGGTGCAGTTAAGGTTGTGTTGCGCAACGAGAAGGATAAACTAGCGGCTGTGGCAATGGTTGATGATGAGTTTCGTAAGCTGAATATGAAAGTAGACGAGACACAGCCGGTATTATTTTTAAGTATTTCAGAGCAAGAAATAAAAGAAATTAAAAAATTTGCCTTGGCGCAAAATATTACCACCTTGCGTAATCGAGTAAATGAATTAGGTGTTTCCGAACCGGTTATTCAACAACAAGGCGATAATAGAATTGTTGTGCAGCTGCCGGGTGTGCAGGATACCGCACAGGCAAAAGAAATTCTGGGTACCACGGCAACTCTGGAATATCGTAAAGTAGACACACAACATGATGTGCAAAGTGCGTTAGATGGGCGTGTGCCTGTTGGTTCTAAGCTCTATTATGAGCGAGACACAAAAGTACCTGTTTTGTTAAAAAGGCGGGTGATTATTACTGGGGACCAGATTGTAGACGCTTCATCCGGCCTGGATCAGAACGGCTCAGCATCAGTAAATATTACCCTAAATGGTATTGGTGCCAAAAAAATGGGTAAATTCACTAAAGACAATATCGGTCAGCCTATGGCGGTGGTTTTTATAGAACAGAAAACCTTAACCAAAATAGTGAATGGTAAAAAAGTTCGCCGTAAAGAAAAAACTGAAGAAGTCATCAGTATTGCAACGGTTCGTGATGCTTTTAGTAAGCGCTTTCAAACAACGGGCTTAGATAGCACTCAGGAAGCACGTAAACTTTCTTTGTTATTAAGAGCAGGAGCGTTGGCAGCACCTGTGGATATTGTCGAAGAACGTACAGTGGGTCCAAGTCTGGGGCAGGATAATATCAATAAAGGTATTATGTCGGTGTTGGTTGGTTTTGTATTGGTGCTGATTTTTATGGTGGTTTATTATAAGACTTTTGGTCTTATCGCTGATTTAGCATTAACTTTTAACCTGGTTGTAATTGTGGCTGTATTATCCATGTTACAAGCAACCTTGACTTTACCCGGTATTGCGGGGATTGTTTTAACCGTTGGAATGGCGGTTGATGCCAATGTTTTGATTTTTGAACGTATTAAAGAAGAAATACGTAATAGAAATTCACCACAGACCAGTATTTATGTGGGTTATGAAAAAGCGTTTTCTACTATTTTTGATGCCAATATTACGACTTTATTAGTCGCACTGGTATTATTTGGTTTTGGTACTGGCCCGATTAAAGGCTTTGCAATTACTTTGGCGATAGGGATTTTAACCTCTATGTTTACCGCTATTTTAGGTTCCCGGATGGTCATTAACTGGATTTACGGTGGGCATCGTATTGAAAAGCTGTCTATTTAATAAGGAGAAGCACAGTGTCAAAACATATTGATTTTTTAGGTAAGCGTCGTTTTGCGGCTATTTTTTCCGGTTTATTGATAGTTGCAGCGATTGTATCTCTAGCAACTCAAGGCTTAAAGCTGGGAATTGATTTTACTGGTGGTACCTTGGTAGAGCTCGGTTATACAAAGG
>JAUVAA010000193.1 GCA_030591965.1 bacterium | reverse complement strand
TTTCCTCTTGTTTATGTTATGGGGATAACACGACAAGAGGTATCATGAGTAGACTAACAAGGCAAACGGCATAGCCATTTGCCCAAGCCACCGCCTAAGGCGGTGGATATACAAGACTGATTATATAAATCCAGATAAGAATGACTTATTTTCACCCAATCTAACAAAGCACTTGATTTTTCGCCTATTTAAACCAGTTCTCTGCAAGCTATCAACAGAGTTATCCACAAAAAATGTGGACAACTCTGAGCATAGAAAATATACCACCGCCACTTAGTATAAAAGCTAATTTTATTCATTAACTCGTTCGCTTTACTTATTGTTTTTTAAACATATAATAACGGCTCACCCTGCTAATGAATAACAATGCATCACTCATTAAACCTAAATCCAACGTCTGTAAGTCGCTCAGTAAGACGTTTAGATAATATCAACGGCAAACACAAAGCATTTAATCCTGTATCAAGCACTTACGTACCCGAGCATGAACAGCATGCAGATGATCCAACCATCACTCAATTAATTGCTCTTATTAACAAGCTATATGCACTCACAGAAGCAGAACAGCTAGTATATAAACAACACCCCTATAAATTCATTAATACGCCGTCTATTATTGGTATTCGTCATAACAAAAATACACCCTACCGAATCGTCAGATTTGAGCGCTATAAGGATTACACTATTTTTCGTGCGCAAATGAACAAATTAGGCTTTAAACTCTGTGTATTTAAAAGCGTTAAGCTTCTTGATGGGATTTTTATTAAAGACACACCCGTAGCGAGTATGACGAACTGGTAAATTAAGCCAAAGTTCTTACCGTAGGGCGGACTTTAGTCCGCTCATACTGTGTTGCCAAATAAGCAGACTAAAGTCCGCCCTACTCTGCTTTAAACGAAGTAAAAACCAGCACCCATCGCACCACCAAAGAATCCGCCCCAAACAACTAACCAACCTAAGTGTTCACGGATAATAGCCTGCACCATTTCTTTAACCAATTGCGGGGTTAATTCTGCTAGGCGCTTATCAATCACTGTTTCAATTTTAGTTAGAATATCTTCGCCAATTTGATGCGCATTTAACCCTTGCTTTAAAGCTGCCTTGAATTTATCTGATTCAACCATCTCCGTTAAGGTCACTTTCATCTTTTCAGTAAAGGGTTCTTTTAAAGGAATTAACGCCTCCTGCCCCCCCATCATTTGCAACATACCACCAAAAGACGACTCCATAATGGAAGAAATCAAGCCCTCAAAGATACGATCATAATCGACCACCGCTAACAAAGGCTCAAGGTTTAAAACTTTCTCTCCTTCTTGTTCTTCACTTTCTATAAACTGTTCAACATTTTCTAAAGTAAAAAACTGATGCATCATCAAGTGTTTAATAGACCCTTTAAACTCTTCAAAACGATTAGGAATAATGCCGGAACCATAGAGTAAAGGTACTTTTTCAAACAGCATATGAATGGCTATCCAGTTGGTCAAAGCGCCAGACAAAGCAAAAAAACCAATGGCTTTAATTAACTCGGGATAAACCGGTGAAAAATAGCCTGCTGCAATTAAGAGTGCTGCCAAAAAATTAGTGATAAAACTTTTGTTAAATATCTTATTCATTACTTTTATAAAAAATGATTCAAAAAAAACTGGTAGGGAGCGAGGGTATTATTGAATTCCCACTCCCAACTACAAAAAAAATTAATCCATGACAAACTCAGTACCATATTGAATATCCAATACTGAATAACGTACTTCCTGATGCTCATTACGAATCAGCACTTCATCATCAAAAGTTTTCTTTAATAAAGCTTTCGCTAATGGCGAGTCTAAACTGATATAACGCTTATCCACCTCAAATTCATCCGCGCCAACAATTCGGTAAAGTAGCTCATCCCCTTTATCATTTTCCAACAATATCCAAGCAGCAAAAAATATCTTGTCTTGGTCAGCGGGGCTATCAGCAATAATATTCAATACCGGCATACGCCGTTGTAAAAAATGTATACGCCAATCAAGACCACGCAGCTCTTTTTTTCGGTAAATATATTCTGCATTTTCTGAGCGATCGCCTTCCGCTGCTGCAGCTGACAAAGCCTCAACAACGTCTTTGCGTTTAATCCAGAGGTTCTTTAATTCCAACTCTAAACGTTGATAGCCTGCAGGCGTAATATAAGGTGAGGATTTCGGGAGAGGAGCTTTCCAGCGTGACATAGTGCGCTTTAAATAATGGAGTTTTAACTATATTGATGACCTATTCTAAACCCAGCCTATATTGAAATCGTAGTTTATGAAAACTCTCGTCATTCCCGAAGTTTACCCAGTCAAGCGTGGGCACAAGCTTTATCGGGAATCTAAACATCATCAATAGATTCCTGCCAAAAGCATGTAGGAATGACGAATACGAAAATAGTATTCACTAAAAACTGCACATTTCAAAGTGGATGGATTTAGATGATCCATAAAAATAAGGCAGCTATTTACCTTTAGACTTTAAGTTACTATAAAGCCCTTTTAATTTAAAAGGGGACTTTTTAGCTTTCTTTTCAGCTTGCTCACTTTCTTTTACGACAGGCTTATCATTAGCTTTTTTCTTAGCTGTCATTTTCCTTAGCAGCCCTTTAAAAGCCCCCCCTAAATGTAGACTAGAAGCATTATAATCTGGCTCTTCAAGCTCCATTTCATCAGCAACAGGCGTTTCTTTTTGTATAATATTAACGATGTCTGGCTGAACAATTTCCCGCTCACTTATAGGTTCAACAGGATCAGATGGAACAACAGGCTCAATTGCTGGTACTTGTAAATCTTCTGTATTCTCTGAACTAGAACTTGCTTCAGGAATGACGACTTCCGGAGTTTCAATAACGACAGGCTCTACTACCTCTGGTATCGCAACATCAACCTTAGTATCAATGTTAATAGGACTAGCTGCAATAACTGGCTGAATAGGCTCAGGGATAATGACTTCTGGCTCACTTGGAACCTCTATCTTATCACCGACGACAGGTTCTGCTTTTTCAGGCTCTACAACCGGTGCTTCTTGGACAACTTGAGTTTGTACACTTGTTTGATTCTTTAAGTCATTAAGAAGTCGAGTGAAATCTAATTGATGCTTTTCTAAAGTACTGGCTAATAACTGCTGCGCTTCATTTTGCTGCGCTTGCTGACTTAGCTTTTGCGCTTCTAATGCTTGCTCTAATTGCGCAAATTGTTTGGTTTGTGCATCTAATGTTGCATGCAGCGAGTTAATTAAAGCTTCTTTTTCCTTCAATTGACCAATTTCTTGCTGATGGGTTGCTTCACGCTCATTATTAATTTTCTGCGCAGACTCTAAATGCTCTGTCAACTGAGCCACAACATTATCTTGTTGCTGCCAAATAAATTCAGCTTTCATATCACTATCAGAACCAACTAGCTGCTCATTCAAGTCAAATTTCGCTGCTAATGCTCTGATTGCAGCAACAACCGCAAGACTTCGCTCTTTCACTTGTTCGACAAAGTCAGCCGCAGCTTGTGCATTTTGTTCTGCTTGTTGCTCACTATCAGCTAACTTTGCTTCACTTTGCTTTAAATCTTGCTGAGTAGTGTCTAACTGACTTTGTAATTCAATACGCCCCTGCTCACTTACCTTTTGTTTCTTTTTCAAGAAAAGAACTTTGATATTATAAAAAAATACCAAGCACAACCAAACAGTTAATACTAATGCTCCGGCATACAAGGGATTACTCAACGTCAGTAAATACCAGTCGGAAAGAAGTGCTTGAATTTCAGGTAAGTAGTCTTGCATAAGCTCGTTCCTCGATAATAAGGTTTGTAATATATTTTCAAAATAAGATTTCAGACAAAAAAAAAGCTCGTATTGCTACGTAGCTTTCCTTGGCAAATCTTATTTCTGAATAGAATCCAGAATTAATTTAGCTTAATACTGATCACAATGTATTTATACCTAGTATAGGGTGTAATTTTATAGTTAGCAGCATTGGCATTAAATGATCCATCAAATAATTGATCTATATTAGCAACCCATACACCAATTGCCAATGAAAAAATGACTAATCAAGCATTTAGGCGTATAAAATTGTATAGTAAGGAATTCCATATTAACTATCAGAAATATAAAGGTAAAATATGACTACAGCACATGATGTCACACAACTCATCGGCAATACTCCGTTAGTTAAATTAAACCGCCTCGTCCCTCCTGGTTCTGCGGGTGTTTTTTTAAAGGTTGAAGCCAGTAATCCCGGCGGCTCTGTAAAAGATCGCATCGGCCTAGCTATGGTTATCGCAGCAGAAAAATCGGGAGAATTATTAGAGGGCGGTACTATTATTGAACCTACCTCAGGTAATACCGGCATTGCTTTAGCGATGGTTGCCGCAGCACGTGGTTATAAGTGTATCTTAACCATGCCCGAGACTATGTCTATAGAACGACGTCAATTATTAGCTCTATACGGTGCAGAGCTTGTGTTAACACCTGGACCAGAAGGCATGACAGGTGCAATCAATAAAGCCAAGGAACTTGTAGCACAAACTGATAATGCCTTTATACCACAGCAATTTGAAAACCCTGCTAACCCAGATACACATCGCAAAACAACAGCTCAAGAAATTTGGTCGGCAACTGATGGCAATATTAATGCTTTTGTTTGTGGTGTCGGTACAGGCGGAACTATCTCAGGTGTCTCCGAGGTCATTAAAGCAAGAACAGATGATTTTATAGCCATTGCTGTCGAACCCGCAGAATCACCAGTAATCTCGGGCGGTCAACATAGCCCTCATAAAATACAAGGCATAGGCGCGGGATTTATTCCTAAAAACCTAGATATCGATTTAATTGATGGTGTTGAATTAGTCAGCACAGAAGAAGCTTTTGCGATGCGTAAACGCCTTGTCGAAGAGGAAGGAATTTTAGCTGGAATTTCAACAGGGGCAAGTGTTTGTGCCGCATTACGTGTCGCTAAAAAGCTCGGTGCGGGCAAAACAGTTGTCACGATAATGCATGATACCGGTGAGCGTTATTTAAGCATGGGGTAAACACCTCGTCATTCCTACATTCTCTTAGCAGGAATCTATGTTTAACGTGGATTCCCGATTAAAGATTTATCAAGGTAGAACAGCCAGTTACCCAACTATCCCCTTCACAGATACCAGCGTGCGGAATTACCGCACTGGGCTCTTCTCAACTGCTCGCTTCGCACTTTGTATCACTGCCATTAAGTCAAAGCTTTACGTAGGGGGCAATCCCTTGTAGTTGCTCTGATAACGGCTTGTTAGTAACAGCTGACAGAAGATTTTGGCTTTATAGGTATGTTAGGAAAACGAACGAATAGCCAGCTACACAACTATTTTCTAGCGCAGCCGTGAAGTCAAAAGACAAGTCAAACCTAGGTATTATTGAATTCTTACTCCTTAGATAAGGAGCAAACTAAATCCTGATTAGAAAGATTCTTCAGCTTGTCGAAGCCAACAAGCAGGGCGAGGCTCGGTGGTGGCTGCAGCGACTAGTAGATGCAGCGGAAGCGTCTCAAGATGGAAGCGCCGGTTAAATCGATAAACA
>JAUVAA010000117.1 GCA_030591965.1 bacterium | reverse complement strand
GCGCCAGTTCGGTAGTTTGCAGGATGTATTAACGCGTGTAGATGCGGGTAATAAAGTACACCCAAAGTGGAATGAAACCATGAAAATTATCTCTAACTTCTTGGAAGTTGGGGAATATAACGCAATTGCTGCAACGGGAATGCTGTGGGATTCGGCGACGGCTCCTGAGCAAAAAAATGGTTACTTGGCACAAACCTTAGATGAAATTCGTCATACCAATCAGTGTGGTTATGTGAACTATTATTTCACTAAGCATGGTCAAGACGCTGCGGGTCACAATGATGCACGCCGTACGCGCACAATCGGCCCACTGTGGAAAGGTATGAAACGGGTATTCTCAGATGGATTTATTTCTGGGGATGCGGTTGAGTGTTCTATTAACTTACAGTTAGTGGGAGAGGCTTGTTTTACTAATCCATTAATCGTTGCAGTAACGGAATGGGCAGCAGCAAATGGTGATGAAATTACGCCAACGGTATTCTTGTCTATTGAAACGGATGAGCTGCGCCATATGGCAAACGGTTACCAAACAGTTGTCTCGATTGCAAACGATGAAGCCGCTTCGAAATACCTGAACACTGACCTTAACAATGCCTTCTGGACACAGCAAAAATATTTTACACCAGTTTTAGGGATGGCGTTTGAATATGGCTCGCATTTCAAAGTGGAGCCTTGGGTAAAAACTTGGAACCGTTGGGTATACGAAGACTGGGGCGGTATATGGATTGGTCGCTTAGGTAAATATGGTGTTGAGTCTCCTGCCAGTTTACGTGATGCAAAAAAAGATGCTTACTGGGCGCATCATGATTTATTCCTACTTGCCTATGCCTTATGGCCTACAGGTTTCTTCCGTTTGACATTACCAACAAAAGAAGAAATGGACTGGTTTGAAGAAAACTATCCAGGCTGGTATGACCATTATGGTGTGATTTACGAGGAATGGCGTAGACGTGGCTGTGAAGATCCGAGTAGTGGATTTATCCCGCTTATGTGGTTTATCGAAAACAACCACCCTATTTATATAGACCGTGTATCACAAGTGCCTTTCTGTCCTAGCCTATGTAAAGGCGCAAGTACTTTACGTGTGCATGAGTATAACGGCAAGAAAAACACCTTTAGTGATGATTGGGGCGAGCGTATGTGGCTATCTGAGCCAGAGCGTTATGAGTGTCAAAATATGTTTGAGCAATATGCAGGACGCGAATTATCAGAAGTGATTGCTGAATTACATGGTGTACGTAGCGATGGTAAAACTTTGATTGCACAACCGCACACTGTTAAAAACGGAATAATGTGGACTTTGGATGATATTAAAGCACTGAATTGTGTTTTTTCTGATCCTGTTGACGCGCTGTAAATCACCACTTTTAATAAATTAAAGGAGTTATAAATGGGAATTCAAATAGAAGTAGGGCAAAGGGGTTTAACCGACCCTGAATTGCAAAAAGTGATTGCTGATGCAGTGCCTGATGAGCCGTTAGAAACCAACCGTAAAATGAATTATTTTGTTAAGCCGCGTGGTCGCCGCTTATCAGAATATGAAATTTTATGCTGTTACGCACAACCAACACCCGACTGGATACCCGGCGGTTTAGATTGGGGGGACTGGACGCAGAAATTTCACGGCGGTCGTCCATCCTGGGGTAATGAAACCACAGAAATGAAGTCAACGGATTGGCATAAGCATCGTGATCCTGCAAGGCGTTGGCATGCACCGTATGTAAAAGACAAAGCGGAAGAAGCACGCTATACCGACCGTTTTTTAAAAGCATACTCGGCAGAAGGCCAAATTCGTAATATGAACCCTGTTTGGCGCGATGAAGTGCTAAATGATTATTTAGGGGCATTTTGCTATAACGAATACGGCTTGTTCAACTCTCATTCATCACCTTCACGCGATTGTCTAGGCGATACACTGAGAATGAGTATTGCGATGATTGGCTTTGATAAAGTTGATAACGCGCAAATGATTCAAATGGAAAGAACCTTTTTAGCGAAATTAGTACCGGGATTTCCTGAGTCAACTGATGAGCCTAAGAAAGAATGGACGCAAGGTAGTATTTATAAAGGTGCAAGAGAGGTTGTCGAAGATATTTGGCAAGCAACCTATGACTGGAATGAAATATTATGGTCAGGTCATATGATCCATGATGCATTGTTTGGTCAGTTTGTACGTCGCGAATTCTTTTTGCGCTTATCTTCATTTTACGGGGATAACCTAACGCCTTTCTTTATCAATCAAATGCAGCTTTATCATCAGCAAACTAAAGGCATTACTGGCGATATGTTCTTTCATTGCCTGGGTGATGATCCTGAGTTTGGCGACTACAACCGCCGATTAATGCGTGCATGGACTGATAAATGGCTACCAAGAACGCTGAATGCAATGAAAGATTTTATGGGTATTTTAGATAAAATTCCTGAAATTGACCATGTAACAACCAGGGATGCAGTTGAAATAGCGGTTGGCCGTGTTATTGATGACTGGATTGAAGATTATGCAAACAAAATCGGCTATAAAGCTGACAGAGCTGCAATGATGAAAACCGTAATGTCTGGTCTTAAATAAAAGGAAATCAATATGTCAAATAATGCAAATTCTTATGGTGCGGGCATTATGGCGAAAACAGGCAAAGAGTTTGCCGATGAATATTTCGCTGAAGAAAACCAAGTGGTTCATGAAAGTAATGACGTTGTTTTAGTCCTTAAAAAATCAGATGAAATTAACATTATTGTTGATGAAATCTTATTAGGTGAGCGCAAAGATGAAAACCCAACGCTCGTCGTTGAAGATCGTGCTGGTTACTGGTGGTTAAAAGCGACAGGAAAAATTGAAATCGATTGTGAAGATGCCGCAGAGATACTGGGCAAAGACTACAATGTTTATGACTTTTTAGTCGATGTCTCATCTACCATTGGTCGTGCATACACACTGGGCGAAACATTCACTATCACTTCTGAATTAATGGGACTTGATCGTGAACTGGAAAATTTGGAATCATAGGAGATAAAGATGGCAAATTACAAAATACATGACAACCCGGTTCGTGATGAGTGGGCGGCTAAAATTGGTCAACTAAAAACACTGGCAAAAGGTGCTGAGTTTTTGACGGATTTTCGTACTAAACACACCACCCCACTACGCGAGAACTACGATTTAGAGCTCGACTGGTGCTGGATTGAGAGCAAAATTGAAGAAAAAGTTGCCTTACTTAAGCACGCAGAGCTTAATGATGATCAATTTTTAAACAACTGTACTTGCGGTGCAAATGCACAGGAAGTCGCTGATGTAACGGTTGCAAAAATGGATGCCTGTACGGATAAATATGAAGCTGAAAAGTTACATATAAATTTCAGACGTGATAATAAACCCCCTATTATGCCGACTAATGTCTTTATGGACGCGGATCGTCTATTAGGGACTAAATTAATGGAGTTGAGAAATACCGGTTATTACGATTTATCTCTCGAAGAATTGCGCAAGGAGCGTGGCGTTAAGATCATTACGATTCAGTAGTAACTCTTAAGGGAAAGGACGTTTCACTCGGTATTATTGGTTAATACCTTCAACAAGAGAAAAAGCAGGAAGGCTTCTTTTTGCAAAGGAATGCAAGCTCTTGGGACTGATGGTTCTATAGAATCCTCAGTTCTTTAAGGGTCACATACGGAATACGCTGAACAAAAATGTAGGGGGTTATTTGTATTCAAGCTGTATAAGCCAGCAGAAAAACTTCTTATAAGCCATAGGTGTCGGATAAATTGCTCTTTTGTTCAAGTTATTTTGTACACATGCCTAAATCAATAATGCCGAGTATACCCCCTTGTATTTAAGCTTTGTCGTACTACATTACTTTTATTAATGCATGGAAGTAATGTACTGACAGACAGTAAAAGCAATACTACGGACGGTGTTGCTTTTACATTTTTCAACAATGACAACAGGTGAACATTCCTAATGATAGATGCCAATCAAGAGCCAACAGATACGACTCCGAGCCCCTGGGGTAATGAAGACTTAACTAAGCTATTTGATGATGAAAACTATACTGCCTATACCGAAGATCTGGAATTTATGTGGCGCTGGACAATTTATCAGGAAAACAAGCTGGTGCAGGAAGGTTGTTCATTAACAAAAGATGCCTCACGACGTGCCGTCAATCATGTGCTGGCATTTTTTAACGCAAAAAAGAACAGTCAAGCTACAGGAGAAGCATAATTTATGGCAAACCATCAAATAAAGGTCATTACCGAAGAAGGTGAATCAGTCTCATTCGATTGCGCACCTGATGAAGATATTATTAGTGCCGCAATTCGGCAAAGCATTTTTCTTATGTCTTCTTGTCGTGAAGGTGGCTGTGCAACCTGTAAAGGTATTTGTACAGTGGGAGATTACGAGCATGGCAAAGTTAGTGCACAAGCATTGCCACAGGAAGAGCAAGAGGAGGATATGGTCTTGTTGTGCCGTTGCTACCCTACTGAAGATATGGAAGTGGAGGTGCCATACACTTCTGACCGTATTGCTTATTCAGAAGAAGGTAAAGAGTTTTCTACAGAGGTTGTCGAGCTGGAAAAGGTTTCCAGCAATGTGATGAAGCTTTGTCTGCGCCGTTCGGATGGCGAGAAACAAATAAAATTGGAATCAGGGCAGTTCTATGACCTTGAAATCCCAGGTACGGATATTACCCGTTCATACTCACCTGCGAATATTGCCAATAATGATGGCGAAATGGAATTTTTAATTCGTGTTTTGGATGAAGGTAAATTTTCTAATTATCTAAAAAATGATGCTGAAGTGGGGCAGTCAATTAAAGTGAAAGGCCCTTCAGGTGTCTTTGGTTTAGTTGCTGATGGTTTTACGCCACGCTATTTTGTTGCGGGTGGTACAGGACTGGCTCCTGTCCTGTCTATGGTCAGGTTTATGAAGGAATGGGGTGAGCCACAACCTTGCACTCTTTACTTCGGTTCCACCTTTGAAGAAGAGGTGTTTTATGCTGATGAACTGACTAAGCTTGCTGATGAAATGGATAATCTGACAGTTAAAGTATGTGTTTGGAAAGCAACGGATGCTTGGCAAGGTGAGAAAGGTAGCGTTGTGGATATTTTAAAGCAGGATCTATTAGGTACTACTGTAAAACCGGATTTATATTTATGTGGCCCCCCTGGAATGGTAGATGCAACTTATGCAGCCTGTGAACAAGCGGGTATTAGTAAAGAGAAGATTTATTTAGAGAAATTTCTACCTAGTTCGTAATGGTATTTACTTATAATCCAGCCTATAGATTAAATAATGAAACAAGCTGATCTAGATTTTGTTCATGAAATGGTTATTCAACTTGATGAAAGTATTCGCAAGTTAACGCTGGATGAAGAGCGGATTAGTCAAAAAATCGGTGCAGAGCGCATAGTTGAATTAAGAGAGTATTGGCTGCAAGAAATGGGTGTAGAAGAGGCGCAAGAATTTAAGGCAACATTTGATTACTGGGATCAAATGTTAATTGTCAATTGGGCGCGTATGCAACGCGTGCATGATACCCGTGCTAAAGCAGGGCAAACTTTAATGAAACAGCATGATTTATAGGTAAAGTGCACATGTAATTAAAAATAGCAAACAACAATTTCAATTCGTTTTTATCTAAAATCAAAAAGGAACACTATGCCAAAAGAGATAATTTATGATGCCGAAGCCCGTGAAAAATTTATGCGAGGGATTAATCGGGTTGCCAATTCTGTACGTCCCACTTATGGGAGTGCGGGGCCCGCAGTGATGATCCAGCATGTAGCTGATGGTTTGCCCCCCGTGTTTACTCGGGATGGTGTCACTGTCGCTAGGTCAATCAGTTGTGATGATCGTGTGGAAGACCTTGGTGCGCGAATGCTAAGGGATGTCGCAGGTGCGGTATCAAGGCAAGCTGGAGATGGTACGACTACGGCGATTGTATTGGCTCAGGCCATTGCTCAAGAAAGTATGATACGAGTTGCAGCAGGGTATCACCCTTTGCAATTAAAGCAGGGAATGGATATTACTTTGGCAGTGGTAGAGAAGCATCTACAAGATAATGCTTTGACGGATGTTAGCAGTGCTTGGGTTGAGAAGATTGTGGCTATTGCGACCAAGGATGAGCCAGGTGTTGGAGCTTTATTAGCAGAAGCTTTGGCAAAACTGGGTGTTCAAGGGCAATTAACCTTTCAATTAGGTAATGCTCGCCAAGATGTTATGGAGATTGTAGATGGCATTCAATATGACCAAGGTTATATTTCGCCTTACTTTATTACCGATAAAAATCGCTCGGAAGCTGTTTTAGAAAATCCGTATATCTTGATGTATGATCGAGAGATTGATGATTTAATGGATTTGGTGCCTATTCTTGAGGAAGTGAGTGCAGAAGGGCGTTCATTATTGATTATTGCGGAAGATGTTGTAGACAAAGCTTTGACAGGTTTGTTGCTTAACAATGTGCGTGGAATTTTTAAAGTGGCAGCGGTTAAACCGCCAGGGTTTGGCGATAAGCGTGCGGCACGATTTAAGGATTTAGCATTAATGACAGGCGGAGCAGCAATTCTTGATGACATTATGAGCACTAAGTTGGAGCATGTTAGTTTAGAGCAGTTAGGTCAAGCTCAGCGTGTTGTCATTACCGAAGAGTCAGTGACCATTATTGGTTCTAAAGGTGATCAGATCGCTATTGATAAAAAGATAAAACAGCTGCAAGCTGAAGCAGAAATCGTATTACAGCGTAAGCCAGGTGATGGTTCGCCTTCTGGTAATAAAAGCGACTTTGAAGAGTTGCAAGAGCGTTTGGCAATTTTGGCAGGTAAAACAGGTGTTTTTGAAGTGGGTGGTACCACTGATGTTGAGATAAAAGAGCGTATGGTGCGTATTGAAAATGCTTATATGTCTGCCAAAGCATCTTTAGAAGAAGGCGTGCTACCAGGCGGTGGTGTTGGGTTATTCAATATTATGGCGACACTGGATGAGCTGATTGTTCCGCACCCTGAGCAGCAGCAAGGTGTCGAGATTGTAAAGCAGGCGTTGCTGCGACCATTGCAAATATTGACCGCCAATGTTGGCTTAAATAGCGAGGAAGTTATTGCGCGAATTAATGCCGCAGAGAGTAAGCATTTTGCTGTCAATACACAAACTAAGCAGTATGGTGATTTTTTAGAGATTGGGGTCATTGATGCCGTTAAAATAGTGCGTTTGGCGTTGCGTAATGCAGTTAGTGTCGTGGGGACTTTAATTACCACAGAAGTGGTGGTTATGCATGTGCCTGATTTATCTATTATGGCGGGCTATTCGCCTGAGTGGGCTGCAGCTACACGTGAAGACCCTCGGGCTCCCTAATGCGTGATTCTCTAAATAATCAATAATATATTAGTGTTGTATGCACTTGGGGCGCAGGCTTTAGCCTGCATAAATAGCGAATAGTGCAGGCTAAAGCCTGCGCCCCAATTTATTGTTTACTTATGGGGTAAGTTTCTAGTATGTTGTAATAGTTAGAAGTATCCGTTTGAAAGTTTTCTTTGCAACACAGTTTGTCACTTTTGTTGCTCCCTTCAGCTCTCCTTGAGCTATCTTGTTCTATTATGGAATAAAGGCAGTGCGACATTATGTCACATTGCCTCTTTTTTTTATTCTGGTATCTTATCTAACTCATCCAATTAACTCCTAAGCTCATGTTTTTAAGGTAAAAAATAAGGATTATGGTTTTGTGTCGACACAATTATACACAGAGATTTTCAAGAGATAAAATATGGATATTACACTTAAAATTCCAGGTAAAATAAATATTGTTCAAGAAACATTCTTATTGCGTAAAGCCTTTGAGTTTGAAATGTTTCGTCCTATTCAAGCATGGCAATGGATGGTTCAGGCACGCACGGTTCCCGAACAGCAGGACTGGGTACGCGCGGAAGTATCAGATGCCTGGACACGGTGCCTGGAAGAATACCAGCTACCGCTAGGAAACTTCGCTAACTGGGACAAACATTTACACCAACAAACTATACATGATGAAAACAATGCTGCTGCGCACGTAGCTCAGCAGATACAACACTTAAGCCATCACTTTCAGGTCTTTCTCAAAGAAGCTGGTGTAATGATGGTCGTCGTAGCACCAAATAGTAGTCTATTATATGTAGCAGGTGAACAACACTTCCCACGCGCATTTCAGTTACCCACGCAAATAAAAGAAACCAACTGGCATGAGTCAGTTCTGGGAAATAACGGCATCGGTACTGCACTTAAATTAAAATCTCCCGTTGCTTTTCAAGGAATGGAACATTATTTAAGCATCTTACACCCCTACACAACTGTCGGCTATCCACTATTAGACGAGGCAGGAGAGTTATTAGCCGTTATTGGTTTAGTCAGCGATCATCAAGAGCAAATGAATTCCCTTTTTGCCTTCTTACACTTGATTTGTGTGCTTGTTAATACCAACCTTCCTATCGCGAAGAGTCAAGCAGCACAAGTGCGCGTGCTGGAAAAAATCGCTTTTCAACCCGCTAAAAAAATAGATGAAACTGAATTATCATCATCTGTTACTGAAGAATTAACACGCTTTGTCAATAAAGCGGTTAAATTACAAAAGCATAAAATCCCTATTTTGATCACGGGAGAATCTGGCGTCGGTAAAGATCACTTTGTTAAATTAATGAAAAACGCAGGGCCCAGAAAAGATGCTCCGCTGATTGCAATTAACTGCGCTTCTATCCCTAGGGAACTAATTGAAAGTGAATTATTCGGCTATGAAGCAGGAAGCTTTACTGGAGCAAGAAGTGGCGGTAAGCCAGGAAAGTTCAGTTTAGCCGATAAGGGCATTTTATTCTTGGATGAAATCGGAGATATGAGTATTGACCTGCAGTCTACTTTATTACGCGTTTTGGAGAACTCTGAATTTACACCAGTGGGTGGTACTCATCCTATTCGTGTTGACGTACAAATAGTTGCTGCAACAAATGTACTACTATCAGAAGCAGTTAAAGCGGGCCGCTTTCGTCAAGACCTTTATTATCGATTAAATGGTGCACAAATTCATTTACCACCTTTACGCAAGCGCAGCGATAAAAAGCAAATTATCCAGCACCTATTGCAGCGAGAAATTAAAAACATTGTTGGTGATGAAATATCAATTTGTCCCAAGGTAATTGATTTGCTTAATCAACACCCCTGGCCAGGCAATATAAGGCAGTTTATCAATGTTGTTAGAGCCACACTCTATACAGCAGCAGATAGTAATATAACTCTGCATGATTTGCCGATGGATTTTATGGAAGAATGGAAAAATTCCCGTGCTACATCGTCAAATGCAAAGCTCCCAGAGCTTGAAAGTATAGGCAATAACAGCATTATGACTTGCCATTCGCCCTATAGAAACGGCAAATGTTTAATTTAACACAGCGTGCACAAAATACTTTATTTTCAAACAAAAATTTGTTATTTTTATAGCTATTTTGACATAAGCAACAGAAAACAGATG
>JAUVAA010000020.1 GCA_030591965.1 bacterium | reverse complement strand
GCGATCATAGCCAGCAAGATAACAAACATCCCCATAATAGCTACATAGCCTCTCACGCCTTTCGATCTCTCACTTTCAATATTTAAACCCATTATTCTCTCCGATTAAGATTAAGTCTTTGCCTATTTTATACGCCAAAAAGCTTATTTAACAATACAGTTAAGAATTAAAGTGTAGGGTGGAATAGCGTTAGCGTTTTCCACCACCGCTAGCAAACCAATAACATCAGCAGCAATATGCCGGAAAACACTACGCTATTCCACCCTACACTTGGCTTACGGGTTCAAAAAATGAGAATTAACGCCTACCTATATGACGAACATTTCCATCAAATGTTGTTACCGAAAGGACGAACGGTTCTGTTTTGTAGCAAAGTGCCTGCTCTTCAAGGATTCCGGTTGCAATCTCTTCCCCCATACGCAAGCTGTCGTAGTAGTCAGAGTAAAAATGTACGCCAGCCATATTTCTAGCAATAGAAATATTGGCTGCCAATTTATTCAGCTCACCTTCGAGCGTGAGGTAGGAGCCATCATTGACATCAGTCAAGCTATTCATTGAAGCATCTGGAACAAAAGCGACCGGGGTGTCTCCATTCTTGTAGTTCGAGAACATGACTGTACCACCCCGGTTCACTAGTACCGCGCTGGTGTCAAAGTAGGCTTTAAGAATGGTCACACATGCGCCAGCCACTGTTGCGTGTCCTGCACCGTAGGATGGATGCATAGGCGAGCCTTCCTGAAAAGCCATCGGCAACAGTTTAGTGCCTGATACATTGTTTGTCTCAACGGCGTTCACCGTTGCCTGTATTTCAGTCTCAAGTTGCGAAAATACATTTCCGATGGGCTGGAAGTCTGACTCTATCTGGCTGGCTTTATGGATGCGTGCGGCTAACGCCTCGGGTCGCAGTCGACAGTGCGTATTGAATTTTTGGTAACGCACGGCCTTAAGGGCCCGTGTCGCCACCTCAGTTACTAGGGTGAGAATGTGCGGGCCACCCCATAGTGCAAAACCACCTGCTTCACGCTCATGAACCTCAAAGGCCTCTGTCAACGTTAGGTTATCAGGGCTAAGGCTATTCAAATGCAGAGTGCCACTACCTGAGAGATTGTCGAAACCAGGGTCTGATGGCGCTTTCATACCGAGCAGGATCAGACAGGCATTAAGATAGGATTCGTATAGAGCATCGTAATGCACATAGGTAGCGAGATCCCTTGGAGTAGAGATAAATCGCCTAGTGACACTAGTTGAAGAGCCATAAATAGCCGCTTCATTACCGGATTGTGGGGCTGCGCCATTCTGTACGTCCAACCAGTCATTCCATTCAGTCATGAAATTAGTTCCTGCACTTGCGACTGGAACGCGCTGATCGACACGTAGAGCACCATACTGGATGATACCATCGGTCACATCATTATCACCGGCAACACTTTGGTTTCCGAGCAGCATGAACTGAGAAAGGTAAGGGCCGTGCTCAACACCAAGAGATGAACCTCTAAATGCAGTTTGCGCAGTAATATCATCGTTTTCATTTTTTCTGCTACGACCGTCTTTACCGGTGATGTCGTAACTAATCGCGTTCAGTCTACCAATGGATGTAGTGATGTCAGCATTACCCAGTGAGTTGTTAAAATCAGACAACAACACGTCGCGCAATAGAGCCAATTCGTAGACTTCGGCCATTTCATAAGCCAGCTCACTGGAACCAAGAGCAGGTGCAGGCGACATGGTCACAGCATGAGAATCTGGGCCCTGTAAGTCGTAGACAAGCCCAGCTGTCGGCGCTTCCCACTGCCTCGCCTTATTGGGGGCAGAAGGAACCGAAATGGTGAAAGCATCGACATAACCATTGTCGATTGCGGAACGAAACGCTTTGAAATCGCTCGCGTTCTGAATCAATCCATTATTGCTATTATGCTCAAGTCCTTTGGTAAAGCTCATCGCAAAATTCGCACTCGCATACCGCTGCTCATCACCATTGCTTTGATGCGTAGGGTGAGTTCGCTCATAAGCCATTTGACTTGCAGATTTGCGCATTTGTTTTGCTTCTTCTTTTCGGTTATCAGTCATTGCTCATTCTCCATAATTAATGGTTAGTTATCCCACGAAAACACGAGGAATTTTGAGTAAAATCACCACAGCACATAGGGTGGAATAGCGTTATTTATTAAGTGTTTTCTGATTACCTGTATTTGTGCTTTGCATAGTTCCTAGAATGTACCCAGAAATGGAGCTAAGTAACGCAATTGCACCCTCTGATAACTGACCTACAAGAGCTAAAAATGCTGAAGTTATTAGCACAGAGAGTACCGTTAATATTTTTAAAGCATTCCCACCATTAAAGAATTCTTTTAAAGATTCAGATGCGACCTCAGGAGCTTTTCTGATTGCACAAAATGCCGCAATACCTGACACAGCGATAGCAACCATTAGGACACCTGATAATGCATAAATAGCAAGCTCACTTAGAGCTGGATTTGTTACTTTTCCCATATTGAACCCCCGTTATTATCGTGCAACTATTGTTTAGCTCACCTAGTAGATGAGCAGTTACACAAAATAAATTACAGTCTCAACAAAATACATCAGCGGCAAGCAATATGCCGGAAAACGTTACGCTATTCCAGCTTACGAGTTGGCTTTCCTTAGCTCGGCTATAGCTGAAAACTGGACCATCGAGTAACAAACGTTTTTTATCAACAAATTTAAGTTAGTTAACACAATCATATTTTACTGTACTGGAATATTTTTCATCAGTGTTGTAAAACTTTGCTTCTTTAAGGTTTTCTGGCTTGTAATTAGCACCTTTTTCACGTAGATCTTCATTCCCTTTCAAATTCTGGATATTGCGTCTGCAAAAGACACTTCCATGAACAAGGTCGCTATTTTTAGGCCACCGGCGGAGCATTCTGCCTTTTTCCCATGCTAAGTTATAATGAGGCGGATATAAAAAATCATCCCATAGCTTTCCTTTTTCACAATTTTCTCCATTGTATTTACAGGGTGAACTAGTTCCAGTTGCTGGGAAAATTTTATATTCTTCAAATTTTTTCACCATCCAATTAAGAGAAATCTTTGAAAGACCTTGATCGATCTCTGCCTTATCAGAACCCACACCACTAGCATTTTGTCCACCAATATTCTCATGACCACCTGCAAACCATACTTCCTCTAAATAATGATTACTATAATTGCGAAACCTTAATAATTGAAATGCAGTACGCTGTTCATCTATAGACATGGCATGAAAACCTTTTAATGCATATAGGTCAGTTCTATGGGCACTAGGATCGTGATAAACAAATGTTCCTGATGATAAGCTTCTAAGATCAAAATTAAACTCTTCCCCAAGTGCAGGAACTGTATCAAATACACCAATGGCGGAAACAGTCACATTATAGGTATTTATTCTTTCCGCTTTTTTAAAATTATCTATATCAGTTTGTAGTGTTTTCAAAAAAGACTGCCGTCCATCATGAGGTTTGTTATAGCTTTTATACAGATTTTCGATTTGATTGTTGAGCGAAGCATCAAAAAACAAATGTTCATAAGACGAATCTAACTTTAACAAACCAACATATTCAAGCATTCCATTAAGAGAGCGGGCAGTAAATGCTCCGCGACTAAAACCAAAAAGAAAGATTTCATCTCCTTCTTTGTATGTTTGTGCTAAAAAGCTATAGGCTTCACGAATTTTTTTATCTGATCCTAAGCCTGCTGTTCTACCTGTCGCAAAATCATGCCAGTCGGTGCCTAAGCCTTTCACATAATAAGGTATGACTGGACTTCCAGAACAAGCCTGCTCCAAAGATTTTTTATAGAGTTGCCAGATGTTGGTATCACTTGCTTTGTTGTTTGTTGTTCCGTCCATAAAAACAAGCAATTTACGATTAACATCTTCTTTATAAAGGTTGTTCAAGCCGACCCAAAAGAATTTAACTTCGCGAGAACTACCTTCTGGATTAGTTACTTTTTCACAGACCTTTTTTGACAACTCTTTATTTTTTGGATCACTCGTTACTGGGTTAACACGAAAATCCTCTCCATAACCCCAACGATAAGAAGTATGAAGTTGTGGTTTACCGAACGGGGTGACAGCAGCCTGCATTAAATGTCCCAATAATACACCGTCCTGATTATCGTTTACACATTGCTTGAGTTTTTCATCTGCTTCTTTTTTTTCTTTTTTAGAGCCTCCATAGTAATAAGCTTTATCATGGATTTCACAGCAGCTTCTCCAAGGAAGTTTTTTTCCATACTTCTTATGAAGAAATGTAGATCTGGAATAAATAGCGGACATCCCACCACTACAGCCATCCGAATGTATCTTTTTTTTAAAAGGTGGTATATCTGGTTGACCTTTTAATGTTTTCCAATGACTTACTTGCTCATTGCTTGTATTTTTTAATTCGAATATGTGCGTTATGTCGGTATTCTTGATATCGGTGGTAGTACACCCTGAAAATATTAACGAACCTGATATTACTAATAATTTTAATACGCTTGATTGTTTCATAATTACCTCTTTTGATAATGACAACACAGGATTTTCTATATTTCCCCCCTATCCTCCTGCTAACCTCATTGAATTTTCTGGCGTTAAAACATAGACAAGCAAAGAACCAAGGTTTGGATCCTCTTTATTTAAAATAGTCTTTCTAACCGTGTCTATATCTTGTTCCTCAAGATTAATATCATTTAATCGCGCATAAATCAAAAGTGCTATGCGAAGTGATTCATTTTCTGGTGCAAGTAGGGCACTTATAACATCAATTGTATTTCCAACTTCTGGGTTTGAATAGATCGTTTTTAATGTATTATTTAATATTGCTGGATTTTCTAAAGGTTCACCTTCTTTAGCTAATTTTATTTGAGTAGATATATTTTTAAATGCTATGCTTGGATCAAGATCAACAGCGATTGATTCTGGGAGGTGTGTTAATGCACTAAAATAGGCTTTAAAACTATTATCCAAGTTAGAAAAACGATCAGGCCTTATGATAAGACTGAAAAGTACATTAAATGTATAAAATAAATCACTGAAAATTTCTCCCGATTTTATAAGTTCAAATACCCGTTCTGCTTCTTCATCACTTAAAGGGGAGCTTTCACCCGCTTTATCTTTTGCAACTTGTTCGAGTTCACTTCTTAACTGAGCATTATTTCTAAGTTCATCAGGAAGGTTGTGGTCTACAAGCATGCTATTCAGAATACTTTCTGCACTATCTTCGCTAATATCTAGCTTTGCCAAATACCCTTGTTCTTTTGCCCAAATTATGGTCTCAGAAATACGTTTATCATCTGTTGATTCACCTCTAAATATTTCTAATATTTTAAAATGTGATTCATGATGTCTTGAGTTATCATCGTCAAATATTTTTGATAGTTTTTCGGTTAGCATATATTTCTCCAAATAGAGTAAGTATTTTTGGTATCAAATTGGCTGACCCTAATACCGCTACCAGTCAGTAAAATTACCAACAAATCAATGTGTTATAGACTTATTTCTTTCTTAATAATTAACACTACAGCGACAAACAATAGCTTACGAAAATAGTTTATTAGAAATTGCACTAGAAAAAATAATATACAACTGTCCAAGCCATTGTTTCTAAAGTGATCATATATTTAGAAAACATTTAGAAAACATGAAAAATATTCATACTTAACCATTACAATTCAATAACTTAATATCCCACTGGTAGCGGCATTATTGGCTGACCCCTTGATACTTGGAGGTAAAATCTTGTTTAGAAAGAAATCGAGTTATTTGATCATGACTGATCTTATTGTCAACTAGGCCTGACAATCCTGTTGCTGTTGTATAGCTAAAGGATGTGATCAGGTAATCAGTGTATAAATCAAAAATATCAGGTGTGTTCATATCCTAGTATTTTAATCGAAATTAAATTTGAGTGCGTAACATCAGTTAGTAATATCTCTATTTTTTAATTAGTTATTTTTTGATCAGCCTTATTTATAATTTCTCGTAAGTTATTTATACGAGAAAGGGTTTGAGGGCCATTTTTTTCAACTACTTTAAAAAACTTTTCCAATTCCTTTTTATAACTAAGTAAAAGCGAAGAATCAAAACCTGACAACAAAACAAGAATATTTATCACACCACTTTTATTCTCTGGTAATTTTTCACCTTTAGCCAAAACTTCTTCAAGCAATTGTCCTGTATGATTCCAATTTCTGTATAGTGAAGTAGTTGCAGCTATTCTTTCACTTTTAACATTTGAAAACATTTTATTTATTAATAAAACTCGTTCTTTGTTTAGATTCTTAAGTGCCTTTTCAGTGGACTTTCTTTCAGTTTCAGTTCCTTTTTTAGTCAATACTTCAAGTGCTGATTCTGACTTGAGAAGGGATGCCATTTCGTTCACAATATCTCTGTCTACATACTTATACATCGTCACTAATGCTATATCCTTAGTTTTATTTTCCATCAAGTGAGGTATAAAACTTTCGATAGTTTGGGCTTCAATTAATTTATTATTTTGAATAGTTATATATACCTGTAGGCTAGAAACAATAACAGCCGCAATAGAGATTGCAATACCTATCACTATCGAGTACCTATTGTCTAAAACTTCTGTGTTCATTATATCTCCAGTATCTGAAAGCTGAGAACAAGGTATTATCCCGACCTGTATATCTCCAACCTTAACTTAAATTTCCTACCACCAATAACACTTAAAGCCTATAAATCTAAACTAGATAACATACATTAAACGCAAGATAACCAGATACGGATAACACTAAGATTTTGATATTTCAAACAGCAAATTTTTCATCCACATAAACCTTGACTAAATTATGTTTAAAACATTCACTGAATACCCATACCATCCAAAACAGGTCTTAACAAAAACCCTGTCACCACCTTACTCCCTCTAAAAATAAAACACATGACCCATATGGGTCAAAATGCAATTACCTTGAATAATTTCTATACTTACCATCCCCTATATCCAACCCCATTTTTAAGCTATAATTGAAAAATTTTATCGCTTCCACACCACCGCTAACGTGTCTAATTCAAATAACGATTTATCTACCTTTCAAGGGCTTATCCTTGCCTTACAAAATTATTGGTCAGAACAGGGCTGTGTTTTACTGCAACCGCTGGATTTAGAAGTCGGCGCGGGTACTTTTCACCCAGCGACTTTCTTACGTGCGATAGGTCCTGAGCCTTGGAATGCGGCGTACGTACAACCTTCGCGCCGTCCTACCGATGGGCGTTATGGTGAAAATCCAAACCGCTTGCAACATTATTATCAGTTTCAAGTGGTGTTAAAACCGTCGCCTGATGATATTCAAGAGCTGTATTTAGGCTCTTTACGTCATATTGGCCTAGATTTACTCGAGCATGATGTGCGCTTTGTGGAAGATAACTGGGAGTCACCTACTTTGGGCGCTTGGGGGCTGGGCTGGGAAATCTGGCTAAACGGCATGGAAGTTTCGCAGTTTACTTATTTTCAGCAAGTCGGTGGTTTGGAATGTCGCCCTGTGACCGGTGAGTTAACTTATGGTCTTGAGCGTATCGCCATGTATATTCAAGGTGTGGAAAGCGTTTATGATTTAGTTTGGTCTAAAGGTCCACAAGGCGTTATCACTTATGGAGATGTGTTTCATCAAAACGAAGTGGAAATGTCGACCTTTAATTTTGAGCACGCGAAAGTGGATTTCCTATTCGAAAGCTTTGACATTTATGAAGCAGAATCTGCCAAATTAATCGAGCAAGATCTCCCACTACCCGCTTATGAAATGGTTTTGAAAGCTTCGCATGTGTTTAATTTACTGGATGCGCGTCATGCGATTTCGGTTACAGAACGTCAACGCTATATATTAAGAGTAAGAAATATGTCTAAAGCTGTTGCCGAGACGTATTATGCGCGCCGTGAATCACTCGGCTTTCCGCTGGTTAACACAGGAGCAACAGCATGAGCGATGCACAACACTTATTATTTGAATTAGGCTGTGAAGAACTACCGCCGGCTTCATTGCTTAAATTAAGCAATGCTTTATTAGCCAATATCAAACTAGGCTTAGCAGAAGCGGAATTAAGTTTTGGCGAGTGTATTGCTTATGCAACCCCACGCCGCCTTGCGGTATTGATTAAAGATTTGGCCAGTGCACAAGCCGATAAAAACATTGAAAAACGTGGCCCTTCAGTGGCTGCCGCGTTTAATGATGAGGGCGAACCTAGCAAAGCTTGCCAAGGTTTTGCGCGTAGCTGTGGTGCTACGGTCGATCAATTAGAGCGCATTCAAACCGCCAAAGGCGAATGGTTAAGCTTTACTCAAGAAGTCAAAGGTCAAGCCAGCGTTGAGTTAATTCCTGACATTATTCGTAAAAGCATTACCCAGTTACCGATTGCCAAACGTATGCGCTGGGGTGCTTCTAGTGTTGAATTTGTCCGCCCTGTCCATTGGGCGGTGTTGATGTATGGCACCGCCGTTATTAACACTGAAATCCTAGGTTTAAGCACAGGCAACAATACGCATGGACATCGTTTTCATGCGCCTGAAGCCATTACCATTACAGCACCAGAAAACTATGAGGCGACTTTATTAGCGCAAGGTAAAGTCATTCCTAGTTTTGCACAGCGCATGCAAATCATCCGTGATGCCGCGAATAGTGCCGCGTCTGCTGTAGGTGGTATTGCCCATATAGAAGAAGACTTATTAGAAGAAATTGCCGCACTGAATGAATTTCCTGTGCCGATTACCGGCAATTTCGACACCCGTTATTTAGCTTTGCCAGATGAAGTGCTAATCACCACTATGCAGATTAACCAAAAGTATTTTCCGGTTAAAAATGCAGAGGGAAAATTACTCGCGCACTTTATTACCTTTACTAATATCGAAAGCAAAAATCCGATTTCTATTCAAAAAGGTAATGAACGTGTGGTTATGCCGCGTTTGGCTGATGCGGAATTCTTCTGGAATCAAGATCGTAAACTACGCTTAGAAGAACGTACCGAGCAACTTAGCAGTATTATCTTCCAGAAAAAGTTAGGTAGTTTGGCGGATAAATCACAGCGCGTAGAAAAGCTTGCTGAATTTATTGCTAAGAGCATTAACGTTGATCCTGACCATGCTATACGTGCCGCGAAACTAGCTAAAACTGATCTAGTCACCAATATGGTCGAAGAGTTCGGAAGTTTACAAGGCTTAATGGGTCGTTATTATGCTGTTGCTGATGGTGAATCTGCAGAAGTCGCGCAAGCGATTGAAGAACAGTATTACCCGAAAGGCGCAGGCAGCACAACGGCGACTAGCAGCACAGGTCAGATTTTATCCATTGCTGAAAAAATCGATACGCTGACAGGTATTTTTAGTGCGGGGTTAATTCCTAGCGGTGATAAAGACCCTTACGCATTAAGACGTGCAGCTTTAGGTGCTTTGCGTACCATTATTGAGAATAAGCTAGAAATCAATTTAATTGACTGTGTGGATTTTGCGCTAAATCAGTTTACCCATGAGTTTGATTTAGAGAAAACACGAGGCCTAGTGATTCCGTTTATTTTTGAGCGCCTAAAAGGTTATTGCTTAGATCATGGCTTTACTGCCGATGAATTTGAAGCGGTATTTGCGATTTTACCGGCTCAGCCTTATGATTTTCAACGCCGCTTACAGGCAGTGCAGAATTTCAGAAGCCTAGCGGAAGCAGAAAGTTTAGCGGCAGCCAATAAACGTATCAGCAATATTCTACGTAAATCAGATAATCAACCCGCTGAAACTATTGGCAAGTTAGTCGAGCCTGCTGAAGTTGCCTTATTAGCCTCAGCTGAACAAGCTGAACAGGATGTCGCGCCATTATTAGCGGACAAAGACTATCAAGCCGCGTTAAACCGTTTAGCGGGTTTACGTGCTGAGGTTGATAGCTTCTTTGATGGTGTCATGGTGATGTGTGATGATTTAGACTTACGAGCGAATCGTTTAGCGTTACTGACTAAGTTATCTAAGTTATTTTTACAAATTGCTGATATTTCTAAATTACAAAGCTAATGAGTACAGCAAAGTACGTATTACTGGACCGTGATGGGGTGATTAATCACGATTCCGATGACTTTATTAAATCGCCTGATGAATGGCTGCCGATAGCAGGCAGCCTAGAAGCGATTGCATTATTGAACGAACATGGTTATCAAGTCGTTGTCATCACTAATCAATCGGGGGTTGGTCGCGGGCATTACAGTGATGCTACGCTCACCGAGATACACCTTAAAATGACGCGCATGGTCGAAGCGGTAGGCGGTAAAATAAGTCATATTTATTACTGCCCGCACTTGCCTGATGCAGATTGTAAATGTAGAAAACCTAAGCCCGGTATGCTGGAGCAATTTAGCAAAGATGCAGGGACTACCTTAACGGACATTTACTTTATTGGCGATTCATTGCGTGACCTGCAAGCGGGCATTGCTGCTGGAGCAAAACCCTTATTAGTGAAAACCGGTAATGGTGCAGTAACCTTAACCAACAATCCTGACTTAAATATCCCTACTTTTGAGAATCTTTATGACGCTAGCCAATTCATCATCTCAGAACAATAATTTGTTACTTTATTTACGCTCTAGCTTATTACTTACTAGTGTACTTATCGGCACGATCATTATCGGGCTTCTTATGCTGATTGTAGCCATACTACCTTTTTCTCTGCAATATAAACTCGCAGCAGCTTGGGGTAAATATGTTTTATTTATGACCTCAGTAATCTGTGGCTTGAGTTATCAAGTGACAGGCTTAGAACATATTACTAAAGAAAAAAACGCGATTGTCCTGTGCAAACATCAATCAGCATGGGAAACCATTGCTTTAATGGCCTTGTTGCCACCACAGAGCGTATTACTCAAAAAGTCCTTACTCTGGCTGCCTTTTTGGGGCTGGGCAATGGCGACATTAAAACCCATCGCGATTGATCGCTCAGCTCCAAAAAAAGCGCTATCCCAATTATTAAAACAAGGGGCGCAACGTTTAAAAGAAGGCTTCTGGGTCGTTATCTTTCCAGAAGGCACGAGAACCGCGCCGGGTGAAGAGCGGAAATTCAGCGCGAGCGGTAGTTTATTAGCGCAACGCACCGGCTTCCCTATTATTCCTATTGCGCATAATGCCGGTGAGTTCTGGTCACGCAACAGCTTTATAAAATATCCTGGCGTTATCCAGCTAAAAATTGGTGCGCCTATCAGCGTCGAAGGACGCAAAAGTAAAGAAATTAACGCTGAAGCAGAAACATGGATCAAAAATACCATGTTAGAAATTGAAGCTACTAAATAACAACCATTCAAAACCTTATGAAAAAATTATTAATTATCAGTCTTTCTGTTTTAACTTTAGCCGCTTGCTCAGAACAAGAAGCTTATCAACAAACCGTATTTGAACAAATCAGCAACGATCCTGATATCAAATCCTATCACCTAGACCCAGAAACCGTAACGCAGTGCATTGTCGACTTATCTTCTAAAAAAATGGCAGGCATAGTTCCTTTTGAGCCCATGCGCAAAGCCGCTTATGAAGGCTATACTAAGATGATTGGGCTGAAAAAATCAGAAAAACCTGAAGAAGTACTACAAGAATTACGTGAATATTTTGGCGATGCTCAAGGCTTAGCTGATGCACATAGAAATTATTCTGAAAGTTATTTAGAGTGTATTTCTACTGTGACTCACCGCACATTAGATGAGCAGGAAGGAATGGAAGAGGAAGCAAAACCAGAAATCACAGAATAGCCGAAAGAATAGGAACTTAATAATACTTCCTCATTCCCATGCTCTGAGGCTGTGAAAGTATTATGTGTAGTTGGGGTGAAGTATGAACCCCAACAACTGAGGCTAGGTAAGCCATTAATTGTTGGGGTTCGCGAGCTCCCCCCCAATGGAACTGCCCTTAAGAGATACACATTCAATAGCCTCCGAAACTTTAGACTATAAAGAATTAGTAGTGCTTCCGGATATTATTGAATTTTGAGTAACTTATCATTATCAATGAGGTATAGATAATTTTTTTGCTCGTCATTCCTGCATGTTGTTAGCAGGAACCCAAGTTCAGCGCAGATTCCCGACAAAAGACTTCGGGAATGACGATATTTTTATAGGCATCTGCCTGTGACTAATGAGCAGAGGAGTTTCTACCTAAGCTTTGTACGCCCTTATTTTTCTAAACAATCTATCGCCTAAGCTAAGCATTAACTCTACAATACAGCAATAATATACTGCTCACTTTATCACTTACGAAATCACCCTTATGGAATGGCAAGGCATCTTCTCCCTATCGCTCTGCATCGTCGCCTTACTGACCTTAATATTTACACGCATTGGCCCGCACCTCATTATGATGGCGGTACTGACGCTTTTAAGTGCAGGCGGGATTCTCACTAGCCAAGAAGCTTTGGCTGGCTTTAGTAACTCAGGTCTCATTACCGTAGCCGCCATGTTTGTTATTGCAGCCGGCATGCATGCTTCAGGTGGCATCGATTTACTGGTCACACATGTCCTCGGTCGACCTAAGACATTACGCACAGCACTTTTCCGCATGGGCATGCCAGTGGTATTACTCAGTGGCTTTTTAAATAACACGCCCGTTGTTGCCACTATGATCCCCGCGATTCATTCTTGGTCACGTAAAATTGGCATCGCACCATCTAAATTAATGATTCCTTTAAGCTACTGTGCGATTCTCGGTGGCATGCTGACCTTAATTGGTACAAGTACTAATTTAATCGTTAATGGCCAATATCAAATACTCACCGGAAAAGTAGGGTTTTCCTTATTCTCCATAACAGCCGTCAGTCTACCTGTGGTTATTATCGGTCTAATATTTATCTGGCTATTCTTTCCTAAGTGGCTGCCAAATCGCGAACAAAATCAAGCTTTTGCCAACTTAAAGGAATTCACCTTAGAAGTATCGGTCGCGCATAATGGCCCCTTAGTCGGTAAATCAGTCGAGCAAGCTGGCTTAAGAAATTTAAAACGCATCTATCTCGTAGAAATTGAACGCAACGGCACAATAGTAACCGCCGTTTCTTCAGAAGAGAAATTGCAAAGCGATGACCGCTTGGTTTTTGCCGGTGATACTGAAGCGATCTCTGACTTGCTACGCATTAACGGTATTGTTCCTTCTGCCGAAAATGGCCATGAGCAACCACTAATGACACAACGTGCCGAAAGAAGGCTAGTCGAAGCCGTCGTTTCTCCACACTGCACAGCGATTGGCGATGCCATTCGTGACGCGCGCTTTCGTGATCGTTACGGTGCAGTAGTTCTTGCTGTTGCGCGTAATGGCGAACGAGTTAAAGGTAATTTGGGGAGTATCATATTACAGGTAGGTGACACCTTACTCTTAGAAGCAAGGCCTGCTTTTGTCAGCCGCCAGAAATATAATAAAGACTTCCTGCTGATTAATGACTTAGATACAGAAACGCCTCGTCATGAAAGAGCCCGCCTCGCATGGCTGATACTACTCATCATGGTCATTGCCGCAAGTTTTGGCGTCATGAGCATGCTTAATGCCGCACTGCTAGGTGCGGGGCTTATGATTATCACAGGCTGCTGTTCAGTTAATCAGGCAGAAAGAAGCTTAGACCTTACTGTGATCATTACTATAGCTGCTTCTTTTGCTTTAGGTGCGGCACTTAACAAGACTGGCGTTGCCGCCTTTCTAGCAAGTAATATTATTGATCTAAGCGATGGTAAAGCTTGGTTATTGCTCGTGTTAGTCTACCTATCAGTATCGTTATTAACCGAATTGATTACCAATAATGCAGCAGCTATTTTAATGTTACCGATCGTACTGGAAATTACCGAGAAAGCCGGTTTAAACGATATGCCTTTTGTATTTGCTATTATGATGGCTGCCTCAGCGAGCTTTGCCACGCCTTTAGGCTATCAAACTAACTTAATGGTTTACGGCCCAGGAGGCTATAAATTCACCGACTTCTTGCGTGTTGGCCTACCGATGAACCTGCTAACAGGCGCAGCAACATTAACCGTCTTGCTCCTTGGTTGGCCGTTAGAAATCAGTAAATAGTTTATTGCTCCACAGAAAATCCCGCCAACCACTGCCCCGCTTTAGGTTCTGAGGCAAGCCCTTTAGCATCGACAAATTGAAAAGGCACCGAGATCAAGCTCATGCCTTGATTAACTTGTACCGAAAAATGCAAATGTGGCCCTGAGCTAAATCCAGTATTGCCTGAATAAGCAATTAACTGCCCTGCTTTAACTCGCATTCCCTCATACACTTGAGCACGCTCTACTTGTAAATGCGCGTAAACGCCCATAGAGCCATCATCATGTAAAACCCTAATACTGTTAGCCCGCGCTTTATACGCTTGCTGATCAATACCGCCCTTAAAAAAATCATTATCCAAGCTCATCACTACACCCGCTCGAGCCGCATGTATTTCCGAGCCTTCAGGCATAGAAAAATCGACAGCGTATTTATTTTGCTCGTCCGTATGTGAAAATTTTCCACCGAATGCTTGGCTAATACGAAAAGTTTTATAACTAACAAAAGGCGGATAATAAATAGCCTGCTCATTATGTTTTGCTAATGGCTCGCCCAAAGAATAACGATACTTTAAACTATACTGCCAGCTTTGGTATTCATCCAGTGCCCCCAAACCAAACAGCGGCAAAGACGTTCCCGGCAGGATAACAAATTTGCGCGGCAAACCTGGCTTTGCTTGCACATTATCTTGCTCAGATAGAACCACTTCAACTTCTATCGGCCCAAAATAATCATTTCTAATCACAAATTCAGGCCTGCGTTGTTTACCAATTTTATTTAACCAAACGCGCCGCTTAGCTCCGACTTTTAATTGTTTAACCTGTACTTTCACTTCATCAACTTGCTTAGCTACCGGCGCTTTATCAGTATAATGCCAGCGCCCATTCGCATCCTGAAATTTATACAGTTTTTTAGCCTCACTCGACAAACTAAATAAGAGACAAGTGATAAAACCAACACTATTAATCAGAGATAGTTTTGATGATTTTTCGCCAAACATTTGATACCTCATAGTCCACAATTCATACTTGGATTTATAAAACAGCGAGATTTCATGCCCAATTAATCTTGTAAACTTTTAACCGTTATTGCTAATTGAGCTTGAATTTCTGGACTTTTAATATAGCCTTGTTCAACATCAAAATTCTGGTGGAAACTTGGCACTGATAAATACCCTCTAAGCTCACCACCGAAAAAAGGCGCTGAATTAACCGCAGCCGTGTAAGAACCATTATGTTCAGCAAAAGAAATAATAACCGCCTCACTGGCTGCAGTTTTAGCAAAAAACTCCTGAGCTAATGCCGGCTTACCTGGTATAAATAACTCAGGAACGGTATGGATCTCGCACAACTCCACCACACTATTCTAAAACATGTCACGCCTTACAAACACCGGCAAACCCTCCGGAATCTCACCTTAACGATTCTTTTGTATGGGCTTCCGTTTTCCTGAAAACGTCGCCATTTGCTTTTTATCGTCTAACGATGCTAAAAAACTTCAGAGCCTGCCCCAGTAATCTTTTGAGCTGGGGAATGTGCGTATCCCCTGTGACCTATACAGCTCCCTGTGTACACTTCGTCTCCTTTGTTCGCTTTTGTAGCAGTCGTAACCGCTAACAATGCTCCGCCGGAAACGCAACACTCGATACTGGTGACAGGTTAAGCCTTATGAAACTAATTCAATAGTTTCTCCAGACAAGGACTTTCACCTTGCAAGAAATGACAAGCTTCGCTTGCCGCACCGGGAATGACGAGTGTTTATATATATATTTGCCTGTGAATAATGAGAACTTACTAAAAACTACTCTGCCGAAGCCAGCATCACTTCAACATACTTGTCTTTACTGATTAATTTCCAAGCGTATTCATAACTAATCACCTCTTCATGATGTGCGCGCCAATGAGCATCAATACCATCCCAGCCATGCGTGGAAAAAACATGCCCACATTCGGGGCAAACCTTATGAGTTAGCGCATTCCAAGTGGCATCGGACACGGCTTTCTGATCTAGGCAATGGACTCGGCTCTTCTCCATATGCTTATAATAACTGCTCACATGGATACAAACACAAACCCAGAATCCGCCACCTTCTTGCTCTGTTGCGGGATAAACTTCTACTTTAGTTTTCATTTTATGCTCCGTAATGTTTTGATCATGGCATAACTTAAGTTAGCGGACTAAAGTCCGCCCTACCGTTATTTGAAATATTTGTTAGCCTAAAAAACTAACTTTCAGGCTTTACTTCTTTTATCGCCGCTTCCAATTCTAAACGTTTTTTATCCAATTCCAGTAACTCAATTTCTCTACGTAAATAAATATCTGAGTTTTTCTTAGCCTCGTAGTTTTGCTCCTGCATTTCTATACGCCGTTGCTCTTCACGCTTTTTATTAGCGACATCCATATCAAATTTCAATTGTTTCTGCTTTTGCTCATGCTCTAACTGTAGTTCATGTTCTTTATTTTTTGCCGCTAACCAACTGGCTTGTTCATGCTCCTGCTTGGTAATATCAGCATGTAACTGTTTTTCTTTTAATAAATTTTGATGCGCTAATTGTTCCGCTTGTACTTTCTGCTCACCCGCTCTTATTTGCTCTTCTTGTCTTTTCTGCTCACGTAAAGAAGCTTCAAATTCAATCGCTTTAAGCTCATTTTCATGCTCTACTTTTTGTACATACATGCGTTTTTCTATCGCGAGTTGCACTTGTAGTTGCTGCTCTTGATCGAGCAATAAATGTCTTTTATGTTCCGCGTCTTGCGCTTGTTTTAATTGCTCTAGCTCAGTCTGCTCTTTTAACTGTTCAAGCTGCAGTTGTTTGTGCGCTAAGTCTTGCTCTTCGGCTAATTGTTCTTGGCGAAATAGCTCTTCCCGCTGCTGCTCATTGACTTCAAAATTCTTTTTTAGGACACTAAGATACAAATGCTCTTTGCCCAGTTGCACGTCAGGAAATTCAGCAAAAGACGCTTTTAAATAGCAAGTCGTCTGCGCCTGAATATTATTCAATACCAGCATTTCACTGACAGCAAAATCAATCGCTCTTTCTATATCGCCTAAACCCGCTTGTATCCATGTATCGTCAGGTAAAGCAGCAAATAACTTATTGTGTATTAAATCTAAAATCACACCTTGATATGTTGTTTTAATATGCTCATTTATTTCTGACAATATCTCTATTTGGCTTTGCGCATAGGCCAAAGTCGCCTGAAAACGCACTTCCAGCCTAATATCTAGCGTGCAAAAGCCCTCATATAACTGAAGTTGTTCGACAATCTCCCAGTCTTCAACCAGTAAAGGGTAAAGCGTATGGTAAAAACGTTGGACAAATTTCTCAGGGCGTAAGAACAACTTACTGTACGGGCCAAATTTACTATAAACAAGCTGTCGTTCAACATCAAAATTCGCTTCCCAGACTTGCAGCTCAAAACTTTGATCGTGTTCTTGCGCGCCTACGACCAACCATTGATCTATTTCTGCCTGTGAATTATTCATGACTATCATCTTGCTTAGCAGCTTTGGCTTGTGCACGTAATGCATTAATCTTATCACCCATTTTTGCTGCGATAAGAGGGTATAAATTAGGTGCAAACTCAACCGTTCTATCGTCAATTTTCCTTAGAAAACCTCGATTTAATAATAAACCAACCGCGAACATCCTCGACCAATCCGAATAACGCCGCGCCTTCTCCAGCTCCGTTTTTTCAATAATCATTTCCAGCTCATCATTACCATTGATGCGAAACTCCGTAAACTGCCTTAAACACTCAAAAACTAAATCTTCCTCATCGGCGGTCAAGGGTCCAGGCGCAGTAAACTCCAATCGATAAGAAAGCAGTACGGTGAAAAAATCCACCATCGCCGCACAGGTAAAAGCAAATAAGGAAAACCCCTCCCACATCGCACTGCTGGGTTTCACGCCTTCAATAAACTGCTTATAAGTCAGTAATAACGGAGCATCTGGTAAAGACTGACTAAATTGACTAGATAACTGATTGACTTGCAACTGCATCGTTTGAAAACTAGTCAGCAGCGCATAATATGCACCCTGCACATTATCTGCGACATCTAACTGCGAGAGATTAACTTGTACCTGCTGCACGCTTTTATCCAACGCAGAAAAGTCTTGCTCCAGCTGCGCCATAGTTTGCTTCTTGGCTTGATAAATATCATTGTAGCGCTTCCAAAAAGGCCCCTCACCCACCTGATTACGATAGCCAGCGACAATTTCAGGATGCGTGCCAAAATAAGCTTGTGTGACTTCTTTCGAGGCTTTTTCTAACTCTTCCCGCTGCTGAGTTAAGACGTTACTCTTAATCACTAAAACTTTATCTACATAAGCCTTAATATCTTGTCTAAGATGATTTAAGCGGTCGATATGGATCGTACCCTGTTCAGAAATTTCGTAAAATTTAAAATAGGAAAACGACACCGAAGCCGTCAAAGCAATTAATAACGAACAGAGCACCGAAAAATAGCGCATCCGATTGGCTTTCCAATGGATACCGGCAATTTCTAGCGAACAAATCACCACGATAGACTGAATCGCCACGGTAATCACCAAAGCAATCCACGGAATAATGAAATGCGACATCCCATAATAAGTGGTAAAACCAGAAGCCACACTGAGCATTAACACGATAGGAATCGTCCATACGCGCAGCATACCGACGAATAAAGTTTGAATACGGTTAATCAAATAACCGACCCCTGCTGCTTTTATTTTTATTATTTGAGGATCATTCATTGCTGTGTTTACTATTTAACCATTAGCGAGTGCTATCTAAGAGCTTGTTTTTAACACACTCATTGCTAGTGCGTCAAAATCACGTAGTATTTGCCCTCGTTTTTATGCTCTGCGTAAGAGCGAGTAATAAAAACCTGAGCCACGCATACAATGAAATTGGCGCGAATTGAGCCTCATGACGACAATTTTGGGTCACTATTAATAAATGAGCCTATACTTTGAAAGGAATTCGTTTTAAAAACGGATTTATTTCTGTTGATTGCCTGATTAAGCGGGTAATATCACTTATCAGGGCAATATGACAGGATAAATTGGATAGTAGGTGTTGTGCCTGTTAATAATATAGTTAGGCAATCGGAGTAATAAGGTGCTACAACCTCCAACGGATAATTTGTACAAGTTTTTGGCAATATTTGGACTAATTGTAATGGCTCTTAGCCTCTACACTCCGCTCCAAAGATTAGAAACGCTTGAAAGGAATAATATGCAACGAAGCATTATGTATAAGCCGATAATAGAAAAAGCCAAAGCTCTTGATGGCATTGCACGTACAGAGCTCGAATGCGCGATACACGAAGCGGGTGAAGATATCGGCAATGATAATGCATCTGTTGATAATCCTTGTGTTAGGGCAGAGCGTGCAAAGATCGGAGCTATCACGGCCAAAAAAGATCTTGAGGTTAGTGTAGAGAAAGTCACTTCTTTAGAAGCTGAGCATGCATTTTTGCTTAGCCAGTATCAACTTTATCGTACGCTTGGTGTTGTTGCTGGGCTCACTGGGGCTGTGCTATGTATCGCAGGGTTCTGGCTCTGGTACATCCGATTGCAGCGATACCTTGATATAGCAGCGAGAGAAAAGACCTAATAAGCGCATAAACTCGGACTGCCAAAAACTCCGTTCGCTAACGAATACGCTTTAAAAAGGGATTTTTTTGTTGATCTCTTGATTTTAAGATTTAAATCGCTAATCAAGCGTTCCAGCCGCGTAGGTTGGGTTACGAAAAGATGTAACCCAGCCTTGCGTCTTCTCTTACTCAGCCCTTAAAGCCTCTAAGGGATTTAATCGAGCGGCTTTCATTGCTGGTATGACGCCTGCAAAGTAATCAAGAAAGTAATCTCATTTTAGTCATGTCTCTCACACTATAAAACGTTAGAGGAATAGATTCTTCTAGGCAAAACAGGGGGAACAACATACTATGGTGCATCCCAAATCATTCTGGTTCTGGGCATAAATCTAACAATAGGAACAACATACTATGGTGCATCCCAAATCATTCTGGTTCTGGGCATAAATCTAACAATAGGAATAACATGAAAGAAATTACAGTTGATAGCAATCCAAGCGAAGCACTTTTAAAAAAAATGGGCGTTGCTAACTGGCCAACATGGGAAAAAGAAGTATCTGTATTCCCATGGGAATTCGTTACAACAGAAACAGCATTTATTGTAGAGGGTGAATGTGAAATGACACCTGAAGATGGCAGCCCTTCAACTACTTTCAAAGCGGGTGACTTAGTGGTATTTCCAGTAGGCTATAAAGGGTCTTGGGAAGTAAAAAAAGCACTTAAAAAACAGTACAAACACAATGGCGGAAAATTTGTTAAATGTTTCTTCAACAATTTGACTATATTTTTAAACTCCATTAAATCAATTATGAAATAAAGTTCATTTCCATTATTCCCACAATAACTGCTTCTGATATTTTGGCAAGCTCGTATTCTAAAGATGAGTAAATACCCCCCTTCTTTATTCAATACCTTCGCCAAAAATCAGGCCGCATTAGCATGAATTTTACCAATCTCTACGGTTTGAAAAACCTTATCTGTCATAAAATCAAGAGGCAGCCACCTTGAAATATGTAATCAAGCTGGCTGGTCGAATAATAAAAACTTAGGCCACACATACAGCGGAAATTGATACTACCCCCGCGCCTCTTGACTATAATCATGACCACAGCATCTAACCTTATAGGAAAAAGCATGCAAATGAGCGTTGAACTATGGCGAAAAATATTACTTGATCATGGTTACAAAAAATAGCGCTAAGGAATCAAAATTAAACAACATCCGAAGCGATGATATTGCGATTCAATCTGCGTTATTAAGTGATTTTCAGGCGACCCAGCGAATCGTATGATCGTTGCGACCGCGATCAATCTGACCGCCAAATTATGTACAGCAGTACACCAAAATATTAGCATGGCAACACAACTTACATAGTTTAGATGCTAGAAAATAATAAATAACAACTACTCAGCCCGTAAAGCCTCTAAGGGGTTCAAGCGAGCGGCTTTCATCGCGGGGATTACGCCTGCAACAAGACCAATCAACACTGACACTACAAACGCCGCCATAATATACACCCAAGCCAACTGCACAGGTAATCCAGGTAGCGCATAGCCAATAATCTGCACGATCAACACACCCAACAAAACACCAACCAAGCCTCCTGCAAAACTGAGCACCAAAGCCTCAGCTAAGAAAAGTTTAAAAACCGTCCCTTGCTCTGCCCCTAAAGCGCGTAATAAGCCAATCTCAGAAATGCGTTCTGAAACGGCAATGGTCATAATCGTTAAAATCCCTACCGAGCCGACCAATAAAGAAATCCCGCCTAATGCACCGACCGCTAAAGTGAGTATATTTAAAATGGAATCCATACTTTTGAGCATTTGATCTTGGGTAATCAAACTAAAATCTTCACCTCCATGTCGGGTGATTAATAAGCGTTTAATACTTCGCTCTATGCTTGCTGCTGATGCATGACTACTATACAAGGCATCAATTTCCATCACGCCTTGACGATCGAATAACTCTAACGCTTTTGCTGTTGGGATATAAATCGTATCGTCCATATCAAAGCCTAGCATCTGACCTTTTTTCTCCATTACGCCCAAAACACGAAAACGATCACTGCCGATACGAATTCGTTGCCCAAGTGGATTGGTGTTTGCAAATAATTCTTGTGCTAATTTATGCCCGAGTACGGCAAAAGCACGCGGATTTACTTGCTCTCCAGCAGGTAAAAAACGCCCGTTGGCAACGTTGATTTTCCATACTTCTGGCACTGCCGAACCCACACCTAAAACCGTACTGCGACGCTGTTTTTTACCTGCTTCTATACGTGCATTGCCCTGCACCAGCGGCAATACTGCCATAATATTATCTAGCTTGCTTATGCTCACTGCATCAGCAACCGTTAGCGGTCGTACAGTACTAATCGTTGCACCCGACAAGCCTAAAGTAGTCGTTTTACCCGGAAATACGGCAACTAAATGGGTGCCAAACTGGGTGAACTCAGCTAATACATAATGATGAATGCCACGTCCGATCGAGGTTAAAATAATCACCGCGGCAATACCGATAACCAAACCTAAAGCGGTTAAACAGGAACGTAATTTATGACTGATGACAGTGCGGTAAGAGAGCTTGATTAAATCAGCGTAATGCATGATTACCTCTTACTCAACGCGACAACGGGATCCATTTTAGCGGCTTGCCTAGCGGGCAATACACCAAATATTAATGCCGTCAATAAGGCTACAGCTAAAGCGGCCGCCACAGCCCAAGGCGGTAAATAAAGTGGGAAATCAGGGTAAATCGTTTGTAATGCCACTAAAGCAAGTTTACCTAACAACAAACCGGATAAGGCTCCCGCGACTGATAACATCGCTGCTTCTGTCAAAAACAACCACAACAACTGCCTCGGCGTGGCTCCTAATGCTTTTAACAAGCCAATTTCCGAAGTTCTTTGAGTTACGCTGACCCACATGACATTCATAACTAGAATACCTGCGACCGCTAAGCTAATGCTAGCAATACTGGCAACGGTTAAAGTCAGAGCCATTAAAATATCATCAAAGGTTTTGACCACGCTATCTTGCGTAATCAGGGTAATATCATCTTCGCCATCATGCCGAGCTTTTATAATCGCTCGAATTTCATCAACCGCTTTATACATAGCAGTTTTAGACTTTGCTTCCACTAAAATCCGGAATAATGATTGAGTATTAAATAGAGTTTGTGCCGCAGCTACGGGGATAATGACCATATCATCAAAATCAACACCAATAGATTGCCCTTCTGAAGCAAGCACACCAATCACTCTAAAACGACGATCATTAATTCGCAACCATTGACCTAGCGCCTGTTGATTGGCAAATAACTCATCTTTTATGGTGCGCCCAATCACACAAACCTGCAGTGTTTCATTTCCATCACTCGCTGGTAAAAAGCGTCCTTGAGCTAAACTCAAATGACGTACTTGGCGCAAATCAGCGGTTGAACCAATAATAGTCGTTTCTCGTTCTAAACCTTTAATAGAAACAGGAGCCGCGCCAATATTGATCGGAGCGATGGCAGCAATATGCCGGCTACGCAACAAAGCATTCGCATCTGCTAAGGTTAAATCAGTTGGCGTTTCACCAAAAATTGGCGGTTGACCACCTGTGGTTTCAGTACGCCCGGGCAAGACAATCACCAAATGTGTGCCCAAAGTTTGAAATTCATTAACAATATACAAGCGCGCACTTTCACCTAATGCGGTTAAAACTGTCACCGAAGCAATACCTATGCTCATGGCTAGAACAATCAACAAGACTCGAACTGGCTGCGTTTTTATTGCCGTATAAGATTGATTAAGTGTATCACCAAAGCGCATGACTAGCTCACTTTCCCATCAATGATTCGAATGCAGCGCTCTGCTCTTTTCCCTATGGATTCATCATGAGTAATCATCAGCAAAGTCATATCTTGCTGATTTAGGTTTTCTAATAACTCAATAATTTCACGCCCTGACTGGCTATCCAGATTACCCGTAGGCTCATCAGCTAATAAAAGCCCCGGACGCATAATCATGGCCCTGGCAATGGCAACGCGCTGCATTTGTCCGCCTGAAAGTTGATCAGGCCGATGACCTGCTCGATCAGCTAAATTAACTGCTTTTAATACTTCGGTAACACGCTGTTTACGTTCTTTAGCCGCTATTCCCGCCAAAACCATCGGCATTTCGATATTTTCTGCAGCAGATAAACGAGGAATCAAATGAAAAAACTGGAACACAAAACCAATATTTTCCCGCCGCACTCTGGCTAATTGCTCATCATTTAGCTGAGTTACATCTTGGTCATTTAATAAATAACGCCCCGAAGAGGGCTGATCAAGCAAAGCAATCACATTCAGTAAAGTCGATTTCCCAGAACCTGAAGGCCCCATAATGGAAACATACTCGCCTTTTTTGATAGTTAAATTAATATCATTTAGCGCATGAATACGCTGTTCACCAACCTGGAAATAGCGATGTATATGCTCTAACTGGATCATGGCTCAACACTTACATAAGCGCCAGCTTTAATACCCTCCAGCCCGACCGATAACACAATCGTATCGCCTTCGGATAATCCAGAGATGACTTCTATAAAACTCCAATTACTTAAGCCGGCTTTAAATTGTCGTTCAACTAATACGCCATCATCAGATACCAATAAGACGCTATTATTTTCTAAAACCGCTTCGGTTGGTACACGTAAAGCCTCTGCTTTACGCTCGATTAAGACTTCAATATCCGCACTATAACCGGGCAATAAGTTCTGCAAATCCTTAGCACTACTGAGTTTTACTTCAACCTCTACGGTACGCGCTTGTTTCTCTTTTTCTAAGACATAAGGTGCAATACGCGTTACCGTACCCGAACAGCGTTTTTCTTCAAAAGCATCCAAACTAACACAGGCACTCATACCTACTTTAACTTGTGGCGCATCAACCTCATCGATAGGTGCAGAGACATAAAGACAACTAACATCTAATAAATCAATAGGCGGTAAAGTCGGAATGCCTGGCGGTGATGGTGTTACAAATTCGCCTAATTCTGCATTAATCTCGGCAACCGTGCCATCAAACGGCGCACGAATAGTCGTGCGTTCCAGTGTCGCTTTAATTAATTCCACATTAGCTTGTGCCACACCTACGGTAGCGCGAGACGCGATGCAAAAATTTCGCTGCGCTTGTGCTGCAGTGATAGCACGATCTAGTTGTTCTTCAGAAATAATATGGTTATATTTTTTTAATCGACTTAAACGCTGTGCGTCTCGCTCGGCACCAGAAGCTAATGCACAGCTTTGTTCAGCCGTAGCTTTATTTACTTTAATTTGTGCTTGATGCAACTTCATTTGCGCCAGCAAGTCATCATTCCATACTTTGAGTAAAAGCTGTCCTTGCTTTACATTTTCGCCTTCTTTAACAAACAATTGGGCAACATTCCCTCCTGTTGCAGGTGCTAAATAAGCTCGACGACAGGCCTTAATCGTACCTACTCGAGTATTGGAAACACTGGATTTCACTTCGCCTTTGACAACTTGATAAAGTTTAGCTTGAATGCGCTCAGGGCTGTGATTGAAATAATACGTCGCCACTGCAATAACAATGACGATGCAGAAAAATAATAGTTTTTTTTTCATTGCATAGCCTCCTACACTAATGTTTTTCTACAATACCACGCCATGTTCGACTTTAATTTTAAGCTGAACTGATAAAAAGTTGAAGGCATGATAACTCAAGCGTACAGTTATTTTTTACGAAAAGTAACTTATCGGAGAGCCATCATGCCAGTAGAAGACTTTAT
>JAUVAA010000018.1 GCA_030591965.1 bacterium | reverse complement strand
CTGTCGCTCCTAAGCCAGTTCCCGCCAAGAAAGCGCCTGCAAAGGTTAAAGCTGTCACACCAAAAGCAGTTGCGCCTAAAGCATCTAGCTTAACGATGACTGAGCGTGTAGGTTTGACTTCAGGCAGTATCTGGCATTATTTGACTAAAAATGGTGCTACCTCAGTCTCAGTATTAGTTAAGGCGCTAACAGAAGAAGAAAAAATCATTCAGCGTAGTATTGGTTGGTTGGCTCAGGAAGGTAAAATAACGCTTGAAGCTGTTGGCCGCACTGAGACCATAGCACTGAAAAAATAATTTTTTTACTTATAAGAAGGAATTACCTATGTCTGATCATGTGTATAAAAAAATTGAACTAACTGGCTCATCTAGTGTCAGTATTCAAGATGCTATTGAAAATGCGGTTGCTAAAGCCTCAGAAACAATTAAGAACATGCGTTGGTTTGAAGTGATTGAAACCCGTGGTCATATTGATGATGGAAAAGTAGAACACTGGCAGGTAACCCTTAAAGTAGGTTTTAGAATTGAATAAAGTTAGCGGTATGTAAAAGGCCTATTAATTCGTAACCGCTCAAGGGATGCACGCGCTGTGTATGTGCATCAGATGCAAGGGTTTCAGGTTGATTCCCTTGCATTTTTTATTGGCTAGCTATCTTTTCAACTTTAATCGTTTTAATCGCTCTTGCGGTCATAGAATGAATGATAAAGCTGTAGCCACATTCAGCAATGCTTTCTCCTGTTTTGGGCAAATGATGCAAATGTGAGAGCATAAAACCGCCTAAGGAATAAAATTCAGTGGCATTGATATTGATGCCTAAAATGTCATTGACTTCGGCTATCGGTAACTTGGCATCGATCATATAACTATCTTGCCCCAACTCTTGAAATAGCATTTTTTGATTATAACGACGGCGCGAGCTTTCTTCAGGGCTGCTTTCAAGGTCGCCGACCACTTCTTCATATAAATCTTGCTTATCTATGATGCCGGTTGTGGAACCGAATTCATCAACGACAATAGCTGTCTTGCAGTTTTGCTGGTCAAATAAATGAAATAGTTCTTCTAGGTATTGATTTTCTGTGACGTACAAAGCAGGTTTAATGATTTCTAGTAAAGTTTGTTGTTCTAAATCTAGCTCTAATACTTCCCAAGGTTCTATCGATAACATGCCGACAATATTACTGATATTGCCTTGATATACGGGAATATCATGGAAGTGCATGCTTTGCGCAAGCCTGACTGCATTCTCTAAGGAGCTATTTTGTTCTAATGCAAGCATATCAGGCACGGGGGTCATTACTTGTCCGACGATGGTGTCGGAAAAATTGATCGCACGTTTAATGCGATTGCGATCAAAAGCATCTAAATGGCTGCCCATTTCGGCCATTTCTACAATAGAACGCATTTGTTCGCGTGTGATAAAAAGGCTGGAATTAGGTTTGCCTACACCAACCATTCGCGCGACAGTACGCGCAATACGCGAAAAAATAAAAATAATCGGATAAAACAGCAAAGAAAAAAGCCGTAACACTCGCACAATAACGGGTGCGATGGTGTTCGCATTTTGCTGATAAATACTTTTAGGGACGATTTCTCCAAAAATAAGAAAAATCGGTGAATAGATTAATAGCGCGTATACATCGCCATTGTCACCAAAATATTTGACCATTAATAAAGTCCCTAGCGTAGTCAGTGCGACTGTCGCGATATTAGTGCCTACTAAGGTCGTACCCAATAAAATATCTGGTGTTTTAAATAAGTCTAAAACGATTTGTGCGCCTTTATGACCCATACGTGCTTTGTGACGCATTTTTATTTTGTCAGAACTCACTAAGGCAATTTCCGAGCCGGAGAAGAAGCCTTTTATAAGTAATAAAATCAGCATTAATACTAATGTTTCAATGAGATTCATGCTTGCTCCCCTTCAAGGTTAACTTCATCTTCTATAATAATGGCTTTCTTTTTTACCCCTTTGGCCAGCTGTACGCGCGATATTCTATGACCATCCATTTCTAAAACCGTCATAAGTAAATCTTCCATCTGTACTTGATCGCCTGTTTTGGGTAATCGATCTAATTTTCGGAACACAACACCAGCGATAGTGGTCATGCGATTATCTTTAATCACAAAGTGAGTTAAATCTTCTATGTGGATTAATTTCATATCCCCTGGTACTTCATAAATATTGCTTGAGGGATCATGGTCAACGCCGGGGAATGTATCTTGAGGACAGATTTCACCGAACACGAATTGCAGTACTTGCTCTAAGGTGACTAAGCCTTCGACACCACCGAATTCATTTAAAACGATAGCGGATTTAATTTCATTAATTTTAAAAAAGTCAAACATTTCGTTAACTTTTTTAGTGGGCGGGATAACGATAGGGTCATGCAGAAGGTTTTTGATGTTGAAATCGCTTTCTTGTTGTGCAGGGTCTAAAAAAATGCCTGCCAAGTCGGCCGCATGAATAAAACCAATAAAGTTATCTCGGTCTTCTTCGTACACGGGGAAACGATGCATTTTATGTTGGCAAATAAATTGCTTTAATTGCTGTCTATTCCATGTGATATTGATAAAGGGGGTTTGTGCATGTGGAATCATAATTTCTATGACCTCAGTAGCGCCGGCTTCTAGTAAATTGAAAATCATTAACTTTTCCGAGCTGCCTAGTTCGCCATTTTTGACGACATCGTCCACTAGCGTTCTAAATTCATCCACATGTAAAATATTGTCGGGTGATTTTTCTTTACCGACTAAAAAAGTGGTTACTCGGTCGGAAATTTTCCAGACTATCCAGCGTAATGGCGCGACAAATTTCACCCATACGCGCATGATGGGCACAATAATACGTGTACTAACGACAACAGGATTAGATACCGCGATAGTTTTGGGTGTAACTTCTCCAAAAGCGAGCAGTAGTGGCACCATAATTAATAAAGTAATCCAGCCGGCATCTTCTTGACCATAAAGCTTGACTAATATGATTGTCATGTTAGCTGCTGCAGCGATATTAGTGAGTTCATTGCCGCATAAAATAGAAATAATCAGGCGTCTGGGTTGTTCCAGCAGCTCATGAATGGTGGCTGCTAAAGGGTGGTTTTGTTTGAGTAGGTTTTGTAAATCAATTCGAGATAAAGAGAATAGCGCTGTTTCCGAGCTGGAAAATAATGCCGAGCCGATTAATAAGAATACTTGAACCACTGATCTAATTAATACTTCGGGGTCATCCATAGGGGAGATGTTAGGGGTAATAAACACCCAAAAGACTGCCACCAGCTGAGTTACTTCAGTTAAGTAATATTCCATATTGTATTAAAGTAAAAGCTTAGTATTAAGGCTGGATAGAGTAAGTACGCTTGATTTATAGTACTTAAAGGGCTGGTTGTAAGCTTAGCATATTGATTAAATGCAGTGAGGTTTATTTAGCTAGGGACGGAGGTTAAAAAATAGCTCCATAGGGTGCTGCTGAGGAACAAATCGCATCAATAATGGATCGTCAATTTGTGAGGTACGGAGTATAGAGCGTTTGTTTTTCGCTGGTCTAATATTTAAAAAACATTCGCAAAATATTTTCGCCACGGGAATAAAAATAAAGTTGCGCATAATGCCGTAAATGTAATATTATAACATTTCGTTTTTTGGGTTAGAGTAATTTTCAGTATGGCGCGCAGACAGGTTTCCTTATTATTTTTTATCAGTGTTTCTAGTTCCTTGATGGCTGAAGAGGTACAAGAATTAGAGCCTGTGATTGTTTCAGCGCCTTTGCATAAAAAGGCATCGGAAACGGTACATCCCGTTAATGTTTTAGAGGGTGATGACTTAGCGCTTAAACAAGCGACGACTATTGGCGAGACTCTAAAGCAAGAGTTAGGTATAAACAGTATGTCTTTTGGTTCTAGCGTGGGTCAGCCGGTGGTCCGTGGGCAAGTAGGTAATCGCGTATTGGTACTGCAAAATGGCTTGGGTAGCCTTGATGTCTCGGGTGTTAGTCCTGATCATGCGAATAGTACCGAAGCTTTATTGGCAGAGCGAATTGAAGTATTGCGCGGGCCGGCGAGTTTGTTATATGGCAGTGGCGCGATAGGCGGTATTGTGAATGTTATCGATAACCGTATCCCGCTATACATGCCTGAAGTACCAAACACTACCTTTGAGCAGCGCTATAACTCAGTATCAAATCAGTGGAGCAGTGCCTTAAAGCACGACGGTGGTTTGGACAAAGTTGCTTGGCATGTGGATGGTTTTTTTCGTGATAGTGGTAATTATCACGTGCCTACTGAGTCGAATGGCTTGGGTTATGTGCCGAATACCGATGCGCAAAGTTGGAGTGGCACGATAGGGGCTTCTTGGATCGATGACTGGGGTATGGTTGGTTTTTCCTATAATCATTTGGATAACAATTATGGCGTGCCACCTGTTGGTGAGTTGGTACGTATTGATTTACAGCAAAATCGCTATGATTTAAAAGCTGAGTTGTATGAGCCATTTGCTTGGGTAGAAGCGGTAAAGCTACGTTTCGCTTATAACGATTATCAACATGTCGAATTAGAAGATGGCATCACAGTAGGGACGCAATTTGATAACCAAGGCATTGAAGGGCGTGCGGAAGTAGTGCATAAGTCTTTGGGGTTTATTGATCACGGTGTATTTGGTTTTCAGGCGCAAAGCAAAGAGCTTGAGGCAATAGGTGAAGAGGCTTTTGTACCGCCTTCATCTGTACAAAATTATGCAGGTTTTATCGTTGAAGATATGCATGCGGGCGCAGTGACTTATGAGCTGGGCTTACGAGTTGAGCATCAACAGATTGATGCTGAAGGTTTTGCCCGCAAGCAACATACGCCGGTAAGTGCTTCGCTATCTGCTTTGTGGCATGTGACTGATGATGTGTTTATGAGTTTAGCATTCACTCATGCGCAACGTGCACCAGATGTACAAGAATTGTTTTCTGATGGGGTGCATTTTGCCGCGCAAAGTTATGAGTTAGGTGATGAAAATCTGGAGCTGGAAACCTCTTATAATTTAGAGTTTAGTTTTAAAACTAATTTTGACTGGGTTAGCACCGAACTCAATTTATTTCATAACTGGAGCAATGATTATATTATCCAGAATAATGCCGGTGATTGGTTTGATATGGGTAGTGAGTCTTTTGTTTCAGATTGTGCACTTGAAGCAGAATGTTTACCTGTTTATCAAGCAATGCAGCAGGACGCGCGTTTTTATGGTTTTGAAGCGCAAGTGGTTTTTCCGGTTTGGGAAGGAGAGGATAATCAGTTCGATATGACTTTATTTAGTGATTTTGTACGCGGTGAATTAAGTGGCGGCGGCAATGTGCCGCGCATGCCGCCATTACGCTATGGTTTTCAGCTGGATTATACTGGCTATGATGCCTTTGCGGCTGGCTTACGTTTAACGCGAGCTGAAGCGCAAACGCATGCGGGTGAGAATGAGTCTAGTACGCCCGGTTATTTGTTATTAGATATGAATGTCAATTACAGTGTGCGCCTTGCGGATAAAGTGGATGCTTTATTTTTTGTCAAAGCTAATAATTTATTAAATGAAACCGTCCGTAATTCTACTTCGTTTTTAAAAGAGGTGGCACCAGAGCCAGGACGTGGCGTAGAAGTCGGCATCAGAGTGAGTTTTTAATATGTTAGAGACTATCGATAGCAAAACAGTGCAGCAGCCACATAATCATAAAGGTTGTATGCAGCATGCTCTGCAAGCAGCAGAACAGATTTGTACTAAAAAAGGCGTACGCCTGACGGCGATTAGAAAACGTATTCTGGAGTTAATTTGTACCAGCCATAAGGCCATTGGCGCCTATGAATTATTAGATTTGTTTAAGCTAGAAGATCCTAAAGCAAAACCGGTGACTATTTACCGTGCTTTAGACTTTTTAATGGAGGCTGGATTAGTTCATAAAATAGAATCGCTGAATGCTTTTATCGGTTGTTTACAAGCGGAAAAGCAACATAAGTCAGTAATTTTGATTTGTGATAACTGCAAAAATGCTTATGAGATGGATGCGACAGCGGTATATGAAAGCTTATTTGCTTTAAGTGAGTCCATGCAGTTTAAGCCGCAGTGCCTCACATTGGAACTGCATGGTTTATGTGCCAGTTGTAGCTAAAAAATGCACTGAATAAGTTGAAAGTCAACATCTTCAGTCACTTGTTTGGGGCGTGCTGTCCCTGATGCTGCAAGCATGAAGCGAGCAGTAAAGCGATGCCTGCCGCCACTAATTTCGACAAAATAAGGGGCAGACCGTAACAGTTTGATAGTAATTATTTGATATGGTAGTAAGGGTTCTAAATTAAATTGATAAAAGCCTTTTTCAGCCGTGATATTGCTGGTTTCACCGCTTAAACGAATAAAATTCAAAATTAGGTCGATAGCTCTGCGAATGGTTGCAAATTGACTAATCCACAATTTTAAATCCTGCTCTTGCTGTTCTATATTTTGCTCTAGCCAAAAATGGTAAGAGGGCAGGTCAAATGAACAAGTGCCGCCGGGAATGCTACTGCGCTGAGTGATGGTTTTGAATAAATCGCTTTCCATACTGGAAAGGTCTATTTTGCCACTGGTTGCGTAGAGGATTTTGCTGGTAGAATTTAATTCATTGATGATTTGGCGTAGTCTTTTTGTATCTACGCCTTCATGTGCTGACAGTTGGTTTAATCTATTGGAATGGCGCTCCAGTTCTTTAAGGGTTTCTGCCTTTAAATCGTGGCGTGTAAAAATTTGTAAAATATCGACTAGCGTACTTACAGTCGTTCGTTTGTCCCAAATGCTTGTACCCGCGAAGAAGTGATCGAGCTGTAAAAAAAGTTGCTCTAGACGAATGAAGACACGGATGCGTTCATTAAGAGGGAATTCATAGCTAATATATTCTGTAGTCACTGTGCTTGTTTTAGAAATTGCTCGTGTAAGTGTTTGACTTGTTGATTTAGCTTTAGCTGGTCTTGGGTATTGTCAATAATGCTGTCTGCTTGTGCTAAACGCTCGCTTCGACTTACTTGGCTGTGAATAATCGCGGTAATTTGTGCCGCACTGAGTTGATCGCGTAATTTTACCCGATTAATCTGCACTTCCATAGGGCAGTCAATCACTAAGATATGGTCGACAAATGCTTGCATTTTGGTTTCTAGTAAAAGCGGGATAGATAGTATGGCATAAGGAGCAGACAACTCACTAAGTTGCTGCTCTATTTCCTCATAAATAAGAGGGTGCATAATGTTTTCAAGTTGAGATTTTTTCTCGACATCATTGAAAATAGTCTCCCTAAGTTTACTGCGATTTAAGTTACCATCCGCTAAAATATAGGTTTGACCGAATTGCTGGCTGATTTGTGTGAGTGCAATTCCTGCTGGACTGACAAGTGCGTGAGCAATTTCATCGGCATCAATAACAGGTACGGAAAGCTGTTTAAATAAATTGGATACTGTTGTTTTACCACAGCCTATCCCGCCAGTTAGTCCTACTTTATACATACTGACTTATAAGCCTACACTGTTTAGGTACAGGGTATTTAGTTGATCGCCCCACAATAATGCTATCCAACCAGCAATAGCGAGATAAGGGCCAAAAGGAATAGGGATATTTTTATCACGACCGAGCGCTATAATCATAGAAACGCCAATAATTGCACCGACTAAAGAGGATAGCAGGATAATTAGCGGTAGATACTGCCAACCCAACCAAGCACCAAACAAGGCGAGTAGTTTAAAATCACCATACCCCATGCCTTCTTTACCTGTCAGCAGTTTAAATAGTTGGTAAATAGTCCATAAAACCATATAGCCTGCAATCGCACCAATAATACTGGAAACAGGGTCAGTGAAGACATTAAATAAACTTAATAATAAGCCTAGCCATAGTACTGGCAGAGTAATATTATCCGGTAATAATTGGTGGTCAAAATCAATACCGCTAAGTGCGACAAGCGTCCACGTTAGGATCAAAGCAAATAAGGTTTCAATTTGCCCGCCTAGTTGATAAGCAATAACAGCGGATAACAAGCCTGTTAATGCCTCAATAAACGGGTAACGCGCAGAAATAGGGGACGCGCAATTAGCACACTTACCTCGTAAAAATAAGTAACTAAAGACAGGGATATTTTGGTAAGCCTTAATACCTGATTTACATTTTGGACAATGCGAAGCGGGTAGGGATAAATTAAATGTTTCTGTCGGTACATCAATAGGGAGTTCAAGAAACTCCTGACATTCCTGTTTCCAGCCACGTTGCATCATCACTGGTAGGCGATAAATGACGACATTGAGAAAACTACCGACTAATAAGCCTAATACCCCAGCAAGTAAGCTAAGGAGAATGGGCGAATCTAAAATAATGGAATAAGGAGACATAGAAGAGAAAATGTATGAGTAAAAGGGAGAGGTTAGATAAACGGTTTAAATGAAATTTAGGTTTAGCTAAAGAGCATAAAGGTTTTATGCTTTTTATTTTGAAGTAAGATATATCGTTCCCTTGGGTTTAGCCCATAGCCGCTAAAGTGTTGTTCTAATATGTCGACACCCACCTTCAGGTCAGTAACTTCGGTACTTTTAGTCGTTTTTATTTTTTGTCAACATAATGAGAGTTAATTTCTCTTTTTTCCAGACAACTGAGTTTTTTGTCAACACTAGCTGTAATGCTATAAGCGGAACCGACAAGGTTTATCACGCAGGTACAATGAAAAATCATTATCCACTTAATAGCTCTCTAATATAGAAACTTAAGGCTAATGTAACTTCTCATTATCAATATGTATAGATGATTTTTCTGCTCGTCATTCCTGTATGTTGTTAGCAGGAATCCACGTTTAGCGTAGATTCCCGGCAAAGCTTGTGCCCACGCTTGACTGGGTAGACTTCGGGAATGACGATTTCTATAGGTATTTACCTGTGACTAATGAGAAGTTACTAACGTATTTCAAAACTTTATATTTAATAATAAATCTATTATAGACTAACAAACGTCTTTATGTGAATGCACCGGATATAAAGGCGAAAGTACGTGGCTTATTGGGCGCTTACGTTGCTTTTCGTTTATGAGCTACTTAAGAAAACCAGCAACCATCACTTGCACAGGACACATTTAAAGTCGCAGTTCCTGCTCCCTAGTTAAGTGATACTTTCTTAAAATAACTTTCAGTAACTAGGCGTACTGAGAGGTCAATTGTCACCGCTGTGTTTAATTTATTGCTTAAATGCTGTTCAAAGGCTAAAAGCATTTGTGGGGTGGGTGTGCTAGTGGTAACTAAATCGCCATTGATTTTCATCGGCGTATCTAAGCGAACTTTAATATTCCGTAATTGTTGTATTTGGCCGTTAATTTCATAGTTTTGGCTGAGCAGTTGTTTTTTGACCGCAGCAATAGTTTGCATATTGGAAAAAGATAAAACTAACGGCACGGAAATAATAGCGACCATAAAAACAGAAAGAGCAATTCCTTTTTTTGCGCGCGAAAAGGGTGCAAAGCCAATAGCCATAAATGACACGCCAGCCGCCATAATAATACCAGTTAAGTTGGTTAGAAATAACAGCATAGCGCCATAAAAAATATCGAAATTTAGCCAGCCAATACCAATGCCAGAAACACATAAAGGCGGTACTAATGCGACCGCAATGGCTACGCCTGGTAAACTTTTTGCGATGTTTTCGCGAGCATTAGCAAAAGCACCTGCAACCCCAGAAAGTAAGGCAACGAGTAAGTCTAAGGTCGAAGGGTGTAGTCGGCCTTCAATTTCATTGGTGATTTCTTGAAACGGTAGAATATAAGCCATTAACGCAGATAAGGATAAGGCGATAAACATACCTGTTAATAAAGTACCAAACGAACGGCGACTTAAGTCGGGGTCGGATCGCAATAAACCCATCGAGGTTGAAATAATAGGCGACATTAATGGCGCTAAAACCATCGCACCAATAACTACTGAAGGACTGTTTAGAAATAAGCCTAGTGTTGCCAATAAAGCACTTAATACCATTAATAAGACAAAGGTACTGGTTATTTGAGCATTTTCCTTTAAGGCTAGAAAAAGGTCCTTAAAGTCTGACTCTAAAGCGTGCGTGAAGAAAGGGAGTGTCGTGCTTAAATATTTTATTCTGCTGTCTTGTTGAGGTAATTGCTCGCAAATAACATTTTCTTTATCGTCAGCATAATGTTGACTGTCGCGGAATGTATCTCCTGCATTAACTTTAATGCCTTCGTCGAGTATTTCTATACATAATTCACGTGTGGTTAAGGGCTTATTATTAACCAAAAAGTGAGTGTCTACTGGAGATTTGATAGCTAATGATGCAGTGCGAATATAGCCTAATTGCTGAGGCAGGCTTTGTTTTTGAGTGGCCGTTAGTAAGGTCGAGGAAAGTTGTAAATAGGAGAGAATAGACTGGGGTGCAAATAAGGCGACAGAAATGCGCCTATCTTGTAAAGAAATAGAGTCTGTAAACAAATTAGTTAATGCGCCATTTTTATGAAAATCGAGTAACACCATGCCGGTAATGGCAGTTGAAACTGTTTTACCTTTTGCCGTGGTTAAGGTGACTGGGTGTGGTGTTAGCGAAAATGCATGGAGAATTCGTTTTATTTGAAACTTAAATTTAGCTAAGCCTGTAAATTCAAGGCTATCGCCTATAAATTCAGTCATTGTCGTTTGGTTTTCTAAGTTAACGCCATTGGTGATGATTTCATCGTTACAAACGACGATATCAATAAACAGTGGGTTATCATTTAAAGCGATTGCTAAGCAGTCATTAAAATCTTTAGGTAAGTCTAAGCTTTGATAGAACTGGCTAAGTGGGTCGCCAGAAACGGGTAAAAAGCCTAAGGATAGCTGTTTTTGATTGGCGAACAATAACATTTGCGGATAGTCTTTTTGCTCTATCCACACTAAGGCATGATTTAAGTCATCTTTAATATGAATGGCAGATAAGTTTGCCAGTTTTATTTTACGTACTTCAATGCCAAGCTCAGTTAATAGCGAGTGACTAATCACATCGTCTAGTTGTTCTTCTACGCAAGGCGAATAAATAAAATATATTTTTTTCTGTAAAGTCATACTTAAATGCGATTTTCAGTGAAAAATATGAGGGCCTTACCCATAATTTTATTGATCTAAGGCTTCTAATTGCTTCCAGCGATTGACAATTTTGCAAAAGATTTCCGCTGTCTGTTTGGCATCATAAAGCGCAGAATGTGCAAGTTGATTATCCCATTCCATATTTGCAGCTTTGCCTATTTTCGCTAAAACTGTTTGTTTGTACATTAGGCCGCCTAAAGTAGCGGTATCAAAGGAGCTGAACGGGTGGAACGGGCTACGTTTTATTTTAGTGCGCTCAATCGCTGCATTCAGAAACGTAATGTCAAAAGTCGGGTTATGACCCACTAGAATAGCGCGCGTGCATTCATTACGTTTGACAGCATGTTTAATTGGCGTAAATAATTTTCCTAGCGCCTCTTTTTCTGTAACTGCCATGCGGAAAGGGTGGTAGGGATCTATGCCAGTAAACTTTAAGGCAGAAGGATCTAAAACAGAGTTCTCAAAAGGAATGATATGCGCAGAATGACTTTCGGTGATGACGAGCTCTTCATTGTCATCATATTCAACAATCACTGCCGCGATTTCTAGTAAAGGATGTTTTTTAGCATCAAAGCCTGCTGTTTCTATATCAATAATTACGGGTAGATACCCTCTGAATCGTTCATTCATTGGTTGCTTAACAGCGGTTTGCATGATACTAAATATTAAATCGTTAGGAAAGTATGCTATGTTACGCGAACTTTCTGTACGAACAAACTTTTAACCTGTATTTTATTGGGTAATTTAGGTAGTTAATGAAAAAAATAATGAAAAAATACAGGCTTGTATTAAGTATCATTGGGGTAATCGTTTTACAAGCTTGTACGACGGTTCCGCATACTGATCCATCCGATCCTTGGGAGGGGATGAATCGTGATATTTTGGAGTTTAATGATGAGGTCGATCGGATACTTTTAAAACCTGTTGCGAAAGGTTACCAGTGGATAACACCAGAATTTTTGGATGTAGGTATCAGTAACTTCTTTTCTAATTTAAAAGATATTGGTGTCAGTGTTAATGGTTTCTTACAGGCAAAACCGAAACAAGGGACAATGGATAGTGCGCGTTTTTTAGTGAATAGCACGGTCGGTATTGCAGGCTTTATCGATGTCGCGACTATGATTGATTTGCCGAAGCATGAAGAGGATTTTGCGCAAACACTGGCAGTATGGGGTGTTCCTAGAGGGCCGTATTTTGTTATACCCTTTTTGGGGCCAAGTTCTGTAAGAGGTGTTGGTGGGTATCTTGGTGATTATGCCTTGCACCCGCTTACTTATGCTTTCTTTGGCGGTGCTGGAGCATCTTGGGGAGCTACTGGCTTGCGTACAATAGAAATGATTGATGTTAGGGCAGATTTTCTTGATGCAGAAGCGATCGCCTCAGAAGCTGCCGTTGATCGGTATTTATTTTTTCGCTCTGCTTATATGCAGCGTAGAGATTATTTGATTAATGACGGCGCTGCACAGTTATTAGATTTTGAAGATATGGACGACGATGAGTCGCTCTATGAGGGATTAGAGTAACTCGCTTACTCACCTAGAATCAGCGCTTGTTTTTACCGAGCGCTGCTTTTTAGTATGTGAGGCTAACTAACCTTTTAATTTCCAGTGTAATGTCTCACCTGCTTTTAACGGTGTTAATTGCAAACCTTCAGAAATTGAGTAACTTTCAGGTACTTGCCAGTCGGTTCTTTCTAGGGTGATTTTTTTAGTATTACGCGGCAGTTGATAAAAGTCTGCGCCATAAAAACTAGCAAAGCCTTCTAATTTATCTAAGGCATTAGCTTGTTCAAAGGCTTCGGTATAAAGCTCTATTGCACCATAAGCCGAATAACAGCCAGCACAGCCGCAGCTGTTTTCTTTTAAATGTTTTAAGTGTGGCGCGCTGTCTGTTCCTAAAAAGAATTTAGGATTGCCACTGGTCGCGGCCTCAACTAAAGCAAGACGATGAGATTCGCGCTTTAAAATAGGTAAGCAGTAATAATGCGGCTTGATGCCGCCGACTAAGATGGCATTACGGTTATAAAGCAAATGTTGTGGGGTAATTGTTGCGCCTATATTGGCGGGGGTTTCTAGAACAAAGTCCACTGCTTCGCGTGTGGTGACATGTTCTAATACAATGCGCAGCGCAGGAAAGTTTAGGTGAATGAGTCGCAGCTTTTGATCGATAAATACGCGTTCACGGTCGAAAATGTCAATCTCGGCATCGGTGACTTCACCATGGATCAACAGTGGTACATGGTATTTTTCCATAGCTTCGAATACGGGGAACATTGCCTTTAAGTCCGTAACACCCTGATCAGAGTTGGTTGTTGCACCGGCTGGGTAGAGTTTAAATGCATGCACGGCTGAGGATTCAGCGGCTTGCTTTACATTCTCAATCGTTGTGCTATTGGTTAAGTAAAGTACCATAAGCGGGACAAATTCGTATTCGCTAGACGTTGCTTGCTGAATTTCTTGTTGATAACTTAGTGCTTGCTCAACATTCGTGACTGGGGGTTGCAGGTTGGGCATGATAATGGCGCGCGCAAACTGCCTAGCAGTGTGATTAATGACTGTTTTGAGCATGTCGCCAGTGCGTACATGTAAGTGCCAGTCATCGGGTTGAGTGAGTGTTAATTGTTGCATTGTCATTGCCTTTGTATAAAATTTTATGAAATGAAAAGCGCTGCTTCTTGCTTGTATACTAGCTTATTATTAAAATAGACGGTTAATTTTGAGTTAACAACTTGAAAAAAGGCGGAACAGCCGCCATATTTTTAGTTATTTTCCTCTTTCGGAGTAGCAAATGCCAATTTATGAATACCAGTGTCAGGCTTGTGGAGATGAGCATGAAGCCTTACAGAAAATAAGTGCTGAGCCACTGGTTACTTGCCCAGCATGCAATAAGCCTGAGTTAAAGAAAAAAATATCAGCAGCGGGTTTTCGCTTGAAAGGGTCGGGCTGGTATGAAACTGATTTTAAAAGCGGCAATAAGAAAAATGTTGTTGGCTCTGCAAAGCCTGCTTCAACTGCGAGCGGTTCTGGGGATTAAGCCTGAAAAACCAATATACGAGCTTTGATGATTCATTATTTAAGCCATTACTTCAACTTTTAGATTAAACAGAGAAAAATTATGCGTACCCACAAGTGCGGAGAATTAAACAAAGAAAACTTAGGTGAAGCTGTCGAATTGTGCGGCTGGGTACATAGAAGACGTGACCACGGTGGCGTTATCTTTATTGATTTAAGAGATCGCGCGGGTTTAGTGCAGGTGGTCTTTAACCCAGAAGAAGAAGGGACTTTTGCTATCGCTGAAAGTGTGCGTAGTGAATATGTATTGCGAGTAGAAGGAATTGTTAGAGACCGTTTAGAGGGTACGGTTAATTCTAATATGGCAACGGGTGAGATTGAGATTTTAGTTAGTCATATTGAAGTGCTCAATGAATCAGAAACGCCGCCGTTCCCGATTGAAAGTGATATAGACGTTAATGAAGAAATGCGTTTACGTTATCGTTATATTGATTTGCGTAAAACGTTTATGTTAAGAAATATGACGGTGCGTAGAGATGTAACACGTAATGTACGTAATTTTTTGGATGCGCAAGACTTCTTTGAAATGGAAACGCCTATTTTAACTAAGGCAACGCCTGAAGGGGCTCGTGATTATATTGTGCCTAGTCGAACTCATCCGAATAACTTTTTTGCTTTACCGCAATCGCCACAGTTGTATAAACAATTGTTAATGATCGCAGGTATGGATAAGTATTATCAAGTTGTGCGTTGTTTCCGTGATGAAGATCTGCGAGCAGATAGACAGCCTGAATTTACGCAATTAGATATTGAAACTTCATTTATGAATGAAGATGAAATCATGTCTGTTATGGAAGATATGATGCGTGGTTTATTTAAGGACGTGATTGATGTTGATTTAGGCGATAAATTCCCACAAATGACGTATGCAGAAGCAATGTCGCGTTTTGGATCTGATAAGCCTGATTTACGCATTCCTTTGGAATTAGTGGATATTGCTGAGGAAATGAAAAACGTCGATTTCAAGGTTTTCTCAGGCCCTGCTAATGACCCTAAAGGTCGTGTCGCCGCATTAAGAATTCCTAATGGTTCAACGTTAAGCCGTAAAGATATTGATGTTTACACCAAATATGTCAGCATTTATGGTGCGCGTGGACTAGCTTACATTAAAGTTAATGATCGTGATGGCGGTATTGACGGTTTACAATCGCCGATTGTTAAATTTGCTCCTGCGGAAGTTTGGGAGGCTGTTTTAGAAAAAACGGGTGCACAAACTGGAGATTTAATTTTCTTTGGCGCGGATAAAACGAATATCGTTAATGAAGCCTTAGGTGCATTACGTGTCAAAGTAGGCTTAGATTTAGATTTATTAGAAGGTGAGTGGAAGCCTTTATGGGTAATTGATTTTCCAATGTTTGAATGGGATGAGAAAGGTCAGCGATGGAATGCAATTCATCACCCATTTACTGCCCCTAGTTGCACTGAAGAGGAGTTAAAAGCAAATCCAGGAGCAGCTTTATCGCGTGCTTATGATTTGGTTTTAAATGGTACTGAAGTGGGTGGTGGTTCGATTCGTATTAATAAAACTGCAATGCAGTCTACTGTTCTGGATATTTTAGGTATCGGTGAGGAAGAAGCGAATGATAAATTTGGTTTCTTATTGGAGGCTTTAAAATATGGTTGTCCTCCTCATGGTGGCATGGCTTACGGTTTGGATCGTTTAGTTATGTTAATGACTGGATCAAGTTCTATTCGTGAAGTTATTGCCTTCCCTAAGACTCAATCGGCAGCTTGTCCTTTAGTGGATGCTCCTGCTGTTGTGAGTGAAGCACAGCTAAAAGAATTGAATATTAAGCATCATAAAATAGTAAAAGACGAAGTTAGCGCTCAGTAATATGAGTGGGGGCGGGTATTTTTCCGCCCCGTTTTTTTACATATTGTTTTACATCTTAGAATAAATGTTATGACAACAGCATACCCCATACAAGATTACGCATTACTTTCTGATGAAGAATGTGCCGTAAAAATTCAAGCAGCCAAAGCGACGTTGGGTAAACGTTGTATTGTTTTAGGTCATCATTATCAGCGTGACGAAGTTTTTCAACATGCGGATATTTCAGGTGATTCATTAAAGCTTTCTAAAGAAGCCTCAGAGTCGGATGCTGAATATATCGTCTTTTGTGGCGTGCATTTTATGGCGGAAGTGGCGGATATTTTGTCGCGCCCTGAGCAAATTGCAATTTTGCCAGATTTAGCAGCCGGCTGTTCTATGGCAGATATGGCGAATAAGGTGAATGTGCAGCGTTGTTGGGATGAATTGGCAACAGTCATTGATGTTGAAAATGAAGTGACCCCTGTTACTTATATTAATTCAGCTGCTGATTTAAAGGCCTTTTGTGGTCAACATGAGGGGATTGTTTGTACCTCTTCTAATGCGCAAAAGATTCTGGAATGGAGCTTTGCCAAGCGTGAAAAAATTCTGTTTTTCCCTGACCAACATTTAGGTCGTAATACCGCATTTAAAATGGGTACTCCATTAGAAGACATGGTGGTTTGGAATTTTAATAAGCCGATGGGCGGTTTAACGGCGGAGCAGATTCGCAATGCGAAAATGATTCTTTGGGGTGGTTATTGTTCCGTACACCAGTTCTTTCAGCCGGAACAGATTGATGCTTTTTTAGAGCGTTACCCAGAAACTAAAGTTATTGCCCATCCTGAAGCCTGTTTTGAAGTGTGCCAAAAAGCTGACTTTATGGGCTCAACTGAATATATTTTAAAAACTGTGCGTGAGGCTGAGCCTAATACGCGCTGGTTAGTCGCTACAGAATTAAACTTAGTTAATCGTTTGCATGAAGAATGTCAGGCGCAAGGTAAAAACGTGCATTTTATGTCGCCTGCTTTAAGTATGTGTTCGACCATGTTCCGCACTGATCCACAACATTTAGCTTGGATATTAGAAAACTTAGTAGCGGGGTATGTCGTTAATCAAATCAGCGTAGCGCCTGAAGAGGCAAAATTTGCCAAAATTGCTTTGGATAATATGCTGGCTTTGTAGTTTTGTGACTATTGTTATTTTACTGGTGAGATAGATAAGTTATTTTTCAGTACACATTAAAAGCCCCTCATTCTCGAATATTTTATCGGGAATGAGGGGCTTTTTTTTGTTTCAAATAAACTCGTGATTGTGCTTCGTCGTATTGTTTATAAGTTTGCTTTTCGGTTCTATTCCTCAGGCGGTAAATTTTAGCCGCTGCTTATGCTGATAAGTGCACTTTTTGTCGTTTGTTATTCTCTTTGTCATAAGTATCTGATTATGATCATATAAAATACTTGGCATGAACTGTGCTTTTCATTTTGTAAGTAATGAGTAAAGAGGAGAAGATCATGGCGATTAGTTTTGATAATGCATTAGGAGTCCATCCACAGGCCTTGGCTTTGCGTGAACGACGTAGCGAAATATTAGCTGCTAACTTAGCAAATGCAGATACACCCAACTATAAGGCGCGTGATCTTGATTTTCAAAGTATTTTAAAAAATCAAATGTCTAATGATAAAGGTTCGTTAGAAAGAACCAATACTATGCATATGCAGCCTGGGAATATGCAGTTAGGCGCGCAAATGTTATATCGCAATCCGCATCAAGCGTCTTTAGATGGCAATACGGTTGAAGATCATATTGAACAAAGCAAATATGCTGAAAATTCCGTTCAATATCAAGCTAGCTTAACTTTCCTGAATGGTAAATTCTCAGGGTTGATGAGCGCGATTAGAGGAGAATAATTATGTCTGCATTAAGTGTTTTTGATATTGCCGGTAGTGGCATGAATGCCCAGTCACTTAGGTTAAATCTAGTGGCTAGTAATATTTCTAATGCGAATAGTGTTAGTAGTAGTGCTGAGGATGCTTATAAGTCTAGGCAGCCTATTTTTGCAGCGCAATTAAGTAATGTCATGGATAAAAAGAGTGCTGCGGCAGGTGTTGATATTAAAGGTGTAGTAGAAAGTCAGGCTCCTGCAATCATGGAGTATGCGCCTAATCACCCTATGGCGGATGGTACGGGCTATATATATAAGTCTAATGTTAATACTGTAGAAGAGATGGCTAATATGATGTCTGCTTCAAGGTCTTATCAAAATAATGTAGAGGTTTTTAATACTTCTAAGCAATTAATTTTACAGACTTTGAGAATGGGTCAATAGGAGGTAGGTCATGGCATTTAGTATCGATACAGCTCAGCAATTAGGTTTGTCTGTTGCAGAAACATTGGCACCAAAAAAACAAGAATTAGGTCAAGATCAGTTTTTAAAGTTAATGACCACACAATTGACCCACCAAGATCCAACTAAGCCCATGGAAAATGGCGATTTCTTGGCGCAAATGGCACAATTTAGTACTGTTGAAGGGATCGGTGATTTGAATGAATCATTTCAGGCCTTTGCTGGGTCAATGACTTCAAGTCAGTCGCTTGAAGCGGCTGGTTTAGTGGGTAGGTCTGTTTCAGTGCCGAGTACTAAGGGTGCCTTGGGTTTTGGTAGTCCTCTAGCAGGAAATATAAAACTTAATAGTGCAACGAACCAAGCCACAGTTAGTATTAAAGATCAAACGGGTGCCGTGGTTAAAACTTTAAATTTAGGTAGCCAAAGTGAGGGTTTGAAAAAGTTTGAGTGGGATGGGCTTTTGGATGATGGCAGTTATGCTACGCCAGGTGTTTATAGCATAGAAGCTCAAGCAAGTATTAATGGGCAGAATACGGCATTAGAAACCTTTATGAGCGCAAAAGTTGAGAGTGTTGATTTAGGTGACCCACAAAAAGGTGTCGTGTTAAATCTGGGGCAGCTTGGTGCTGTTGAATTCAGTAAAGTCAAACAAGTATTTTAAAGGGGAACGATCATGGGTTTTTCAACAGCATTAAGTGGCCTAAATGCCGCATCAAAAGATTTACAGGTTACCGGTAATAATATTGCCAATGCCAATACAACAGGCTTTAAAGAATCGCGAGCTGAATTTGCTGATGTGTATGCGAGTAGCTTAGGGGGGGTTAGTAAAACTCAGGCTGGTGCTGGTGTGCGGGTGACTGAGGTCGCGCAGCAGTTTTATCAAGGTAATATAGAATTTACCTCAAATACTTTGGATTTGTCGCTGAACGGTAATGGTTTTTTTGCATTAGGATCGGATTCTCAGGCAAGTACGCCAACAGCTTATACTAGAAATGGTGCATTCCAGTTAGATAAAGAAGGGTTTGTTGTCACGGATCAGGGGCAATATATTATGGGTTATTCGCCCAATGGAGATCAATTATCTGATGGCTTTAGTCAAGGGGTATTTGAGGCACTTAAAATTGATACAGCCCAAGGCTTGCCTACAGCGACAACTAGAGCTACAACTACGTTAAATTTAGATTCTCGTGAAGTTGTACCTCTTATTACGCCATTGGATATTGCTGATCCGAATAGTTATAACTCAATGACCTCCCTTACGCTTTTTGATTCTCAAGGTAATACGCATATCGCATCTACCTATTTAGTGAAGACAGGGGGTAATCAATGGGATTCGTATTTGTATGTTGATGGTAAAGGGATTACGCCAGCGCCAGTGCCTCCGCCAAATACATTGGTGGGGGCTGCGACTGTAGTACCGGTAGGTATCCCTGTGCCAACACCGATGGAGTTTGATAGTTCGGGTAAAATACTGTTTTATGATGTGGCAGGGAAAACTTCCAAAGAAATAGGGACGATAGATCTTTCACAAATTGACCCCAACTTAATAGTTGATGATTTAGATTTCACCATGGACTATTTTGGTTCTACTCAGTTCAGCTCCCTTTTTAGTATTAATGATTTACAGCAAGATGGTTTGCCGGCTGGTAATTTAACAGGGATTAGCATTAATGATAATGGGGCTGTTTTGGCTAACTATAGTAATGGGGCTAGCAAGGCGATTGGTCAGGTTTCGGTAGCTCGTTTTGCGAATAATCAAGGATTAGCCAAAATGGGTAACACTAACTGGATGGAGAGTGCGAGCTCAGGGGCTGCTATTTATGGTGTTGCTGGGACCAATAATTTTGGTTCAATTTCATCTGCATCATTGGAAAGCTCCAACGTTGATTTATCTGCGCAATTAGTACATTTGATTATTGCACAACAAACGTATCAGGCCAACGCACAAACCATCACCACAGAAAAAACCATTATGCAGACCATATTAAATGCATAGTTTTAATAGTTAAATGTAAGGGGGAGCTATCATGGATCGCAGTTTATTTGTTGCAATGAGTGGAGCTAAGCAGACGATGCTAGCTCAAACCTCGAATGCCAATAATTTGGCAAATGCACAGACTACGGGGTTTAAGTCTGACTTCGAGCAATTTCGTAGTATGCCGGTTTTTGGTCCTGGTCAGCCTACGCGTGTTTATGCGATGGCAGAAAGGCCGGGAACTGATTTAACGCCTGGAGCTTTGCAAACGACCGGTCGCGATTTAGATGTAGCGATTGATGGTGGTGGCTGGCTAGCTGTGAAAGATAAGGCTGGCAATGAAGCTTATACTCGTGCGGGAGAGTTGCGTGTAACGCCGGAAGGTTTTTTGCAGACGGGGACGGGGAGTGCAGTTATAGGTAATAACGGTCCTATTGTTATTCCTCAAGCAGATAAAATTGATATAGCTACTGATGGTACGATTAGTATTATCCCCACAGGCTCAGAGATAACAACGCTATTGGTTGTTGATCGAATTAAGCTGGTTCAGCCAGAGTTTAAAGATCTAGAAAAGCTTAATGATGGCTTGATGCATTTAAAGGGTGATGTGGATGCTCCTCTCGCTGATGCTAATATTAGTTTAATTCAAGGCTCGCTGGAAGGAAGTAATGTCAGTGCGGTGGATGCAATGGTCGAAATGATTGAGTTAGCAAGAAATTATGAGTTGCAAGTGAAAGTGATGAAAACCGCTGATGAAAATAGTGGTGCGGCAACAAAATTGATGCAAATGAGTTAAGTTTAAAAGGTAAGTACACTGCAACTTCCTTGTTGCAGTGATCCGTATGAATATCCTTCCGAATAGCTTGGTCCAAGCTATAGCAAGTTTCCACGTACTCAAATAATAAGTCCCTGATAACAGCTATAATATAAGGGGCAGTCATTATGGTTGATTTTTTATTAATGACTTCCTATGGCATAAAAACTGCTTGTATCTAGGTAAGCGTCAAATAATAGGAGCTTATCATGACTGAAAGAGCATTATGGGTGGCAAAATCAGGTTTGGATGCCCAACAAACACGAATGGCAGTTATTTCCAATAACCTAGCTAACGTAAATACAACAGGCTTTAAAAGATCTAGACCTATCTTTGAAGACTTGTTGTATCAAAATGTACGTCAAGTTGGAGCAAATTCCTCGCAAGATACTGAGTTACCTACCGGTTTACAACTAGGTACGGGTGTTAGAGTTGTTGCCACAGAGAAATTGCATACTCAAGGTAATATTGTACAAACAGAAAACTCTTTAGATGTTTCTATACAGGGGAGAGGGTTTTTACAAATTCAGATGCCTAACGGGGACATTAATTATACGCGTGACGGCTCATTTAAGCTAAGCTCTACTGGGCAGATGGTAAACTCTAGCGGGATGCCTTTAGAGCCAGCCATTACTATTCCTGAAGATGCTATTAGTATTACCATTGGTACAGATGGCGTGGTTTCTGTATTGCAACCAGGGAGTCCAACACCGGCCCAAGTAGGCCAGATTGATACCGCTAGCTTTGTGAATCCATCAGGCTTAGAGCCGGTTGGGGCAAATTTATACAGAGAGTCTGTTGCTAGTGGTACACCAACAATTGGAACACCAGGTGACAATGAGCTAGGTATCTTGAACCAAGGATCACTAGAAACATCGAATGTGAATGTTGTCGAAGAACTGGTCAATATGATTGAAACACAGCGTGCTTATGAGATGAATTCAAAAGCTATTTCGACCACGGATGAGATGCTTTCTTATGTTACGCAGCAACTTTAAGGTTGGGTAAGGTGATGAAAATATTAACAATAATTATTTTATCGGCAGCTTTTTTACTCGCTGGGTGTGAAACGCTGCCTGATCGCGACCCTGAGTTTGCTCCAGTACGTTCGGAGGCCTTAAGGCCTCCGATACAGAAAACGGGTTCAATATATCAAGATAATTATGATATGCGTTTGTTCGAAGATCAAATAGCGCGTCGAGTAGGAGATATTTTGACTATTATTTTAGAGGAAAAAACGCAAGCTAAAAAATCGGCAGATATTAATGTTAATAAAGATCTTGATGTCAGTATTACTGTGCCTAAGCTTTATGGTATGGATCCAAGCATTGTATTGGGGGATGCATTAACTAATGAAATCTCGGCTACGCGAAATGCTTTAGGTAACGGGCAGGCGAACCAAAGTAATAGTTTAACTGGAAGTATTACTGTTAGTGTTGTTGAGGTACTGCCAAACGGGAATTTGAAAGTACGTGGTGAAAAACGTGTGGCACTAAATCAAGGTAATGAATATATCCGGGTTTCAGGGATTATCCGACCTATTGATATTGATGCTTCCAACACGGTATCTTCTGGACTGCTTGCTGATGCCACTATCATGTATACCGGAGATGGCGCGGTCGCTGATGCTAGCCGTATGGGGTGGATCAGTAGAAGCTTCTTTTCTTGGTTATTTCCTTTTTAATAGGAGTCTGACATGAACAAAATAAGCATAAATATCATACTGCTTAGTTTCTTACTTTTTGCGTATGGCAGCTCTGCTTTTGCAGAACGCATTAAAGATTTGTCTGATATAGATGGAGTTAGAAGTAACCAATTAGTCGGTTATGGTTTGGTGGTCGGTTTAAATAAAACCGGAGATAAAACTAGCTTTACTGGCCAATCTTTACGTGCCATGTTGGCGCGGTTGGGGATTAATTTTCCAGCTGGGGTTGATCCTAAATCAAAAAATATTGCTGCAGTTGCAGTGCATGCTGATTTACCCGCTTTTGTGAAGCCTGGGCAAACCATTGATGTCACTGTGTCATCTATTGGTGATGCGAAAAGCTTGCGTGGAGGAACTTTATTAATGTCTCCATTAAAAGGGGCGGATGGGCAAGTTTATGCCGTTGCTCAAGGGAATTTAGTGGTAGGCGGATTGTCGGCTTCTGGTCAAGATGGTTCAAGTATTACCGTTAATAATCCCTCCGTTGGCCGAATTGCCAATGGCGCGACTGTTGAGCGTACGGTGCCTAGTCCCTTTGCTGATGGTAATACCATTACCTTTAGTTTACACAATGCAGACTTCACAACAGTTAACCGGATGGTTCAGGCAATTAACCGTTTATTAGGTGAAGGAACCGCTAAAGCGACAGATGCTGCTTCGGTTAGAGTTAGCGCACCTTTAGATGTGGGTCAGCGAGTCACTTTTGCTTCAATGGTCGAAAATATTATGGTTAACCCAGATGATGCGCCGGCTAGAATTATCGTTAATTCGAGAACAGGTACAGTGGTTATTAATAATATGGTTCGAGTGCAGCCTGTGGCGGTATCTCATGGCTCGTTAACGGTGACAGTCAGTGAAAACCTTCAAGTCAGTCAGCCTAATTCAGCTGTCTTTGGTGACGCGGCAGGAAAAACAGTGGTTACTCCTCAGTCTGACGTGAGTATTACGGAAGAGAATAACCGTATGTTTAAGTTTAACCCAGGTGTGTCATTAGATGAAATTGTACGTGCAGTGAATAACGTAGGGGCTTCTCCTAGTGATTTGGTGGCTATTTTAGAGGCTTTAAAATCAGCTGGCGCGTTAAGAGCTGAGCTGATAATTATTTAAAAGGAGCGCATTATGCTAAGTAATGTCAATTCTGCGGATGTTTATACTGACTTTAACGGGCTTGCCAAGCTAAGAACAGAAGCAAAACAGAAAACACCTGAAGCGATTAAAGAGGTTGCCAAGCAATTTGAATCGATATTTTTGGGTATGGTGTTAAAAAGCATGCGCGCTGCTAAGCTGACTGATGGCGGCATTATGGATAATGATCAAAGTAAGTTTTTTCAAGATATGCATGATCAGCAACTTTCTGTGCAGTTATCAGGCGACCCAGGGATTGGTTTAGCAGCTGTTATTGAGGAGCAATTAAGTCCTAAAAAATATAATCCAGTGGGTACATTAGGAATAAATGAATATAGAGCGCGACCTGTTGATATAAACGAGCCGGTTAAAGCAATGCAGGAAACAGGTCGCGCACAGAAAATAGACGCTGAACAGATAAATTCTAAACAGGATTTTGTACGTATATTAGGTGCCCATGCTCAACAAGCGGCACAAGAATTAGGCGTTGAAGCTAAAACTTTATTGGCGCAAGCAGCATTGGAAACAGGTTGGGGAAAAAGTGTCATAAAAATGGCAGACGGCAATAGTAGTTTTAATTTATTTAATATCAAAACGCATAAAGATTGGTCAGGGAAACAAGCAACTAAGAATACTTTGGAGTTCGAAGGTGGTATTGCTAAGCAAGAAAAAGCGCACTTCAGAGCTTATGAGAGTTATCAAGATAGCTTTAATGATTATGTGCGCTTTATAAAAGAGAATCCACGTTATCAGCAAGCATTGCAGCATACTGAAAAAGCGGAACAGTATATGCATGAATTACAATCAGCAGGCTATGCAACTGACCCTGCCTATGCAAATAAAGTCATGCGTATTTACCATGATGATGTGTTTTCTGGTTTACAGCGACCTGAGGTAGTGGTCGCGGATGCGAAGGAGTAGGACATGGCCAGTGGAATTTTAAGTACAGCTGTTTCGGGTTTAATGGCATTTCAGCGCTCAATAGAAACAACCAGCCATAATATTGCCAATGTTAATACTGAGGGTTTTAGTCGCCAGCGAGTTGAATCGGTCGCTTCGTTACCTGAATATACGGGGAGCGGTTATATTGGAACGGGCGTTGAAGTTACCAATATTACACGTAGTTATGATCAGTTTATTAGCGGTCAGTTGCGCTCTAGTACGTCCGCTTTTGGTGAGGTGGATGGATTTAAAAGTTATGCGACGCAAATAGATAATTTATTAGCTGATCCAACTACTGGCATGGAGCCAGCAATACAGAGCTTTTTTAATTCCGTTAATGATGTGGCTAATGATCCTAGTTCCATTGCTGCGCGTGAAGTCATGTTAATCGAAGGCGATAGCTTAACGCATCGTTTTGGGATGATTAGTAATCGTTTTGAAGAGCTCAAAGGTCAGGTTAATTCTGATTTAAAGAGTATGACTGATACGGTTAATTCTTATACTGTGTCAATTGCAGATTTAAACAAAAGAATTGCAGCTGATATTGGTCGAGCTAATGGACAGCAGCAGCCGAATGACTTATTGGATGAGCGAGACAATATATTAAATAAATTAGCCGATTTAGTCGATGTGTCGGTAATCCCGCAAGCAAATGGCATGGTTAGTGTGTTGATGAGTAATGGCTTGCCTTTAGTGATGGATGGCCTAGCATCTACGCTGGGTGTTAAAGCAAATGATTTCGATCCGTCTCAATTAGATGTTACTTTTACTGACATTAGGGGGCAGGAGCAAGATATTACTGACCGAATTAAAGGGGGGAAGATTGCTGGAACTTTGCGATTTAGAGCGGAAATACTTGACCCAGCTCAGCAGAAATTAGGTGCGGTTGCTGCTGCGATTGCTATTGATTTTAATGCGATTCATGAGGCTGGGTATGATTTAGATGGTACTTTAGGTGGCGAATTCTTTAAATTTACTGGTGTGCCTGAAGTTCCAGCAATAGCGTCACCAACTAATCTTGGAACAGCGACAGTCACGGCTGCCTTTGGTGCAAATAGTGCAGACTTAAATACCAGTGACTATTTATTAGAGTTGAACGGTGGTGTTTATACTTTAAAGCGTTTAAGTGATGATAGTTCTATTAATTTAACCAATACTGGTGGAGTTTTGACTGCCTCAGGTTCAGATGTATTGCCAGGTATTACTTTAGCGGTAAGCGCAGGCGCTCTGAATGGGGATCAATTTCTTATTCGCCCAACTTATCAAGCGGCCAGTAATCTCGCGATGAATATTACCGATCCACGAAAAATTGCAGCAGCAACTAATTTGGATACGGATGGGGTGACTGTAATTGCTGGCCCTATGGAAGGCGATAATCGCAATGCCTTAAGCTTGGCTAATTTGGCAAATAGCACAGGAATGTTTGGCGGAACCGCCAGCTTTCAAGAGTCTTATGGTCAGATCGTTTCTAAAGTTGGGGGCTTGACGCATGCGGCAAATATTAGTGCAAGTGCGCAGCAATCTTTATTAAATAGAGCCACTGAATCGCGGGAAAACCTTGCTGGTGTAAACTTAGATGAAGAAGCAGCGAATTTAATTAAATTTCAGCAGTCGTATCAGGCGGCAGCTCAAGCCATTTCTACAGCAAGTACTTTGTTTGATACTTTGATTGGAGCAGTAAGGTAGGCAGGACAAGGCTTTTCCATAAGAAATTACTTGCCTTAGTAAACAAGCTAAAGATTAGCGCTAATTATAAAACTTCTCAATAGTTGCTTGAAAGCCCATTTCCTGAACAGCATTAATTTGATTTATTATTTTTTGTTGATACATTCCTTTACAGGTTAGGGGGAGCTGGAGATTATGGGTAAAAGTTTCTCTTAGTCCTTGCCGCAAAGCCCTTTCAAATGGCTTTATTTTTTTACAGCCTATCAATAGGCAAATCCTATACCAACAATAAGCTCTGGCGCACTAAACAGAGTAAGTACCTGTTTCATCATAAAGCACTGGCAAAAGTATTTCGTGCAAAAATGCTAACACGCATGAGCGAAGAAAAATTACCATTTTCCAGCGCGCTTCCGAAAACATGGGTAGTCGATTGTCAATTCGTCGGAGCTGGCGATAAGGCTCTGATTTATCTGGGACGATATCTGTACCGTGGGGTGATTTGTGAAAAGGATATTTTATCCTGCAAAGATGGCAAAGTGACCTATCGTTATCAAGACAGCAAAACCAAACGCTATCTAACCAAAACAGTGCGAGGGGCTGATTTTCTATGGCTGGTATTGCAACATGTTTCCTGATTAGAAAGATTCTTCAGCTTGTCGAAGCCAACAAGCAGGGCGAGGCTCGGTGGTGGCTGCAGCGACTAGTAGATGCAG
>JAUVAA010000059.1 GCA_030591965.1 bacterium | reverse complement strand
GTGTGGGAGAAAGAGAACATACCTTATACCGTGCGCAAAAAGCGCCAAGCTTTTTTTAGTGAAATTGAAATCCAAAAAACGGGAAAAGTATAGCTTCAATATAGCGGGCATTTCGACAGCCTAGAGTGGAGCTCTAGCTGTTGGCTTAAGAATAAGCTCCTCGCGAATCTCGTGAACTTCATGGAATCTACAAGTTTTGATAGCGATTCATATCAAATATCCCAGCCTCTAAGCCGCGCATTTTTTTATGTTCGGCATTAAACCAATCTAATGTTTCCCAAATTTCAGGGTTATTACGGCGTATACCAAATTGTGCATAAAATTCAGTTTTAGCTTCTTTTGTTTGTGCATTTTTCAAGGCGTTTATGAAAGTGTCTAATTCTTGTTCAGCAACACTAAAAAAGAAATTTGGATAACTGCCGACAAAGCCAGGCACGACCGTCAAAGTGTCTTTTTCAGGTACAGAACGGTAATTTTCAGCAGTGATATAAGCTATATTACTGAGATATTTATTGCGAATTAAGCTATAAATTCGGTCATTTGAGTTGTCCATTTTCACCCTTAAAAAAGCTAATTCTGGGAGTACACTGATTTGTGTACCATTTAATTGCCCTAAGTGATGCATGACCTTATCAACAGTATTAACACAAGCTTCTTGCTGACATTTTTCTGACCAACGTGAAGGAGCTAAGGCTTTGCCTAGATACGTTTTAACTTGCTTAAAGAAATCAGCTTTAGAATCAGCTTCGGTGAATTGAACCGAGGTTTTAAACTCTAGGTTTAATAAGGTATTGTCCATACGACCATTCAATAATCCACGATACCAACTTTCATATATCAATTGGCGTTTATTGTGGGGTAAAAAACGTAATAAATTATATTCACCATCACGACGTAAAAAGTCCATATAGGTACGTGAGGCTATTTGATGCCCTGCTGAGCCATAAATATTAAAACCAGCGACTAATAAATAATGAATGCGTTCAAGTAAAGGATAATCTAAAACCAATGCGGTTTTGGGAACATTACCGATTAATCCTTTTTCAACCGTTGCACTATCAAAATGACGAAAGATGGTGAGCGCTGCATTTTGATTCCAGCCATCGCCATTCCAAATATTATCTAATGTAAAGCCACCGTCTTTTTGAAAGGTTTCTTGGAGAAACTGAGATTTTTTGTTCAGGTAATCCTTGGCATAGGCATCATAATCTGTCCAGCCCAGTAAGCTTATTTGGTCTCCGTCTTTTCCAGGTAAATATAAAATTTGATTATTTTCGCTATAGTATTTATTAGCGATCTCTTGATAATCATGTATGGGATTAAAAAATAATACCCAAAATTGATCTTGAATAACATTTAAAGCAAGCTGTCCACGGCATACAGGACCTTTAATAAAGCCAGAAACAAAGTATTGCGCATCATCCAATAGAAATTGATATTTAATCGGATTAGGAATAGCGGCAAAGGTATTCAGTGGATTTGCCCCTGCTTCAGAACTGTAAGCGGGAAGTTGCGTTATTTTAAATTGGTTAGCAAAAAATAATTGTTTATAGCGTTGGCGTCGTTGTGGACTAAATTCATAGACGAAATGAGTTTTATCCACAATGGTATGCAGTACAGGTCGTAGGCGATAATAAAAGTGGGCTACTTGAGGGTCATCATACGGTCGGATCGTTTTAATTTCTTCAATCGCTTGCCCTGGTGGTGTTTTGGAGCGAATTAGTCGATAAAACTCATTATCAGGGTGATCTTTAAAATGAATATGACCAATAAATAAATGTTCATAAATATAGCGTGAGACTAACTGTTGCTTTAATGAGTTAGCATTAAAAAAACTTTCCCATTGATTGATCGACTGTTTTGCTGATGTGGATAACTTGAGTTGTTGATCGTTTTTCGCGCCTTGTTCTAACCAGGTTAAAACTGTGTGTTCTTGGCTTAAGTTTAAACCGGGTAATGCATAAGGCATACCACATTGCGGGTGTTTATTAGCAAATTTGGCATATTCATCCATGCTGGGGCACTCAAATTTATCATCTAGACTAAAGCGGTACTGATCTTCTTCGAGTTTGCCTTGTGCTGTTAATGGAAAGCGGCGCTTTTGCAGTAGCATTTGTGCCAGTACTGAATTATCAATACTGGCTATAGCGGACTCTTGGCGTTCATTAAGTACGGGAAAGAAGTGTTTATCGCGCCATTCCTGAGTATTTGTTGCATCGATAAATAAACGAGTTGGAGAGGCGGCAGCCAAACGGCTTCCATTATAAACAGGCTGTTTACTAGCACCACGATCCAGCCCAGTAAAAGAGCTGAGTTTTAATTGGCAAGGTGCATCATAACAAGCGTGACAAGCAATGCAGCGTGCATCGAGTATCGGTTTAACTTGTTTGCTATAAGAGATTTTTCCTTCAGACAGCTGCTTAATTGATCTATCTTTAGGCTGTTCTGAACCATAGAGTTGCTGGTAATCTTTTACTTGATAAGCCGTCGTACAGCCAGCGATAAAAATAATAAAACTACACCAAATTATTATCTTGTTCATTATTTTTCAGCCTATATGGTTTATATTAAGCGACTTAGTATCAGCTTATTCTCTCATTAAACTCACAGATCTGTTAAAAGCTACTTCATTCATTATTGCTAAGTTCTTGAGTGTTTTCTCTATCAAGCCAAGCCATAAATAATTCATAACCCAGTGCGAGAATAATGGAGCCAATGAATAATCCCAGAATACCAAAAAGCATCATTCCACCAATAGCGCCGAGCAAAATAACCAAAGTAGGTGTTTCCATGCCACGACCCAGCAATAAGGGTTTTAATAGATTATCACTTAAACCAACCAATAAACTCCAAATGGTAAAGATAACGGCGGGGATTGTGGCGGTAACAGAAAATACATAAATGATAACGGGGAGAAGTACTATTAAAACTGGCATTTGCGCTACAGCCAGCACCAAAATAATAAGTGTCCACAAACCCCATCCAGGTACATCCATTATATACATACCAATGCCACCTAAAGTTGCTTGAATAACTGCAACCCCTAATACTCCGAGAGTAACACTGCGAATCGTTGCTGTGGTTAAATCAGTAAAATGTGAGCCCTGATCTTTAGCTGTTAAGCGTGAAGCAATTTTTACCATTGCGGCATGAGATCCTTGAGCATTCGCCAAAAAAACACCAGAAATAATAATGGAGAAAATAAACTGCAACACACTTCCGCCTATGCCCGCTAATGCTGAAAAAACAGTTTCTCCAGCTTGCTTAATTTCTGGAAAAAATTGCTTTAGCGTTGCTTCAATATTACTTGAGGCTTGGCTCCATAAATCATAAATTTTTTCACCAACTAAAGGCCATTCACTGACACTTTTATTCGGTGGAGGAATAACCAAGTTTCCTTGTTTAAAGCTCTGTGCAAGATGAGATGATGTGTCTACTATTGATTCTGAAATAATTAATGTTGGGCCAATTAATAAGGATAATGCAAAAAGTGTGTACAGTGTCGCTGCTAATTTATTATGCCCACCAAGCTGTAGTGTCAATTTGTTATAAAGCGGAAAAATCGCTACCGCAATAATAATGCCCCACAGTACAGGAATCGTAAAAGGTCTAATAATTTGGAAGCACAAAGTAATAATTAGAAATATCAGAGCCAGTCGAATCGCGATTTCAATCACTCTATTGGTTAATAGCGTATCTTCCTGTTGATTACTTACATTCATTAGTTCATCTCTCAATTTTAAAAATTATTAGCTAAGCGTAGGACTAGAAATGCAGCTTTTATTACGTATTTCTACGAGGTAATCTTGATAGTCATAAACCTAGCATTTATTAGTCAATCATTATAGACTATGTAATCTAACATTAAACCTACGCTTTTTGGAGTAATATATGAATAAATTAAAATTTCTTTTCACATTAACCGCCATGGTATCTGCGCTACTTATCTTAAATGGTTGTGCTGGTGCTAAGGGAAATACTAAATCGGATAAAATTAGTGCAGTTCATAAAATGCGCAGTACAGATTTAGCCGATTTATATAAGCTAGCACCTAGTGCTAGAGGGCATGTTACAGGTGCTTATGGCTATGCTATTTTTGATAATATGGGCATTAACTTACTCTTGGTTTCTACTGGGCAAGGTTATGGCGTAGCACATAATAATAGAACTGGAAAAGATACTTATATGAAAATGTTCTCTGCGGGTGTTGGTGTAGGTTTAGGCGTTAAAGATTTTCGCGGTATTTTTGTATTTGATAACAAAACCGTTTTTGATCGTTTTGTTGAACAAGGCTGGACTGTACAAGGGCAAGCAGATGCAGCGGCAAAGTATAAGAAAGATGGTGCGGCGGCTACTCTAGCTATAGAGGTTGCTCCCGGTATTCATTTATACCAAATTACAAAAAATGGTTTAGCAGCACAAGCAACTATTCAAGGTACAAAATTCTGGAAAGATGATGAATTAAATTAATTTAATTCATTATAAAAACGAAAAAGGGCTTTTAGAAGGTAACCTTCTAAAAGCCCTATTTTGTAAGTTAAACGAGCTCAGGCTTACTGTTTTAAAATGAACAAGGATATGCCGTTGTAGTTACCTGTTAAGGTTTTCAGAAAAGACACCATTTTGTGAATATCATCCTCACTGAAGCGTTTTCCTAGCTGAGTGACACCCATAATACGAACAGCTTCAGATAACTCATTGACAGCCCCGTCGTGAAAGTAAGGGTAAGTTAATTCCACGTTACGCAGTACTGGAACCTTAAAGGCATGACGATCAGTTTCATTTTTGGTGACATTAAATCGGCCATTATCAACTTCTGTTAAATCACCGCCGCGCATTGCGAAATAATCTTCTTTAACTCCCATTTTTTCATAAGATAAACCACCTAGTGCTGGACCAAAATGACAAGAAGTACAGTTATTTTTAAATAATACATAGCCTGCTTTTTCATCGTGGTTTAGCGCTGTTTCATTACCACGTAGGTATTGGTCAAAACGTGAGTTAGGTGTTATTAATGACTCTTCAAAAACAGCAATAGCATCAGTCACGGTTGTTTGCGTTAGGCCTTGTTCAGGATAGAGCTTGCTAAAAGCACTGGTGTAATCACTAACTTGATTTAATTTAGTGATCACTTTATCCCAATCCGCGCCCATTTCAATTGGATTAGCGACAGGACCTGCGGCTTGTGCTTGAAGATCTTTAGCACGGCCATCCCAGAATTGAGCCAAGTTGTACATTGCGTTATACACAGTAGGCGAGTTTATTGGGCCTTGTTGGTCTCTAATTCCAATGGAAACTTGAGCTTGATCGGTTCCGCCCTTATTTAAAGCATGACAAGATGCGCAGGACAAAGTGTTGTCCCCAGAAAGTAATGTATCGTGAAACAATTGATTACCAAGAGCAACTTTCTTAGGGTTTAATTCAACACTTAAAGGCAGTGGTTGAATCGCTTCGCCTTTATAGTTTTCTGCGGATTCATTACTCCATGGATGCTGACTTCGTTCATTGGCGATCCATGTAAGAATAGTTTGTTTTTCATCGGCACTTAAGCTGCCATTCCAATGCATAGCAAGATACTTAGCAGGCGGCATTTTATTATTGCTAATAACATGCTCTAACCTAGCCAGCATCAGAGGAGTGAAAGCCTCTTCGCCGCTATATATCTTCGGACCCAAGGTAAACCGTTCACTACCTTGCCGAATATCATTATCCATAAGTCGTTTGGCAATAGGCAATTCAGAATATATTGGCATTCTAGTCATACCTGGGGAATGGCAATCGACGCATTTATTCTGCAAGATGCTAGAAACTTTTATATAGTCCTTGGAGGCTCTAGGTTGGACAGCAATAGGTGCATTTTCGTCATTAATACCCAGTAAATTGGATATTGAAAAAAGTAAATAACCGGTTAAAACTACAATCAATATAAAGCGTATTATTTTCATTATTAGACCTGAGGTGGAGGAATAGATAAATCTAAAAGAAGTTTAGCATACCATAATATGGTAATTGACTAGCTTGAGTTTCGACAGGCGAAGGTTTGATTGAATTTTATTGAGCTAGCTTAGAATAAAGAAGGGATGATAGAAAAACTGGTGCGCCATTCTAGCTCATGAAAACTTGCGGCCTCCTGCGGGCTAAAAACCATTATTGTGCTATCCCTCCGTTTCCTTAGTTTTAGCGTGGGGAATAGTTTGTCAAGATGGCGAGGGAGGGAATGTTTCACGTGGAACATTGAAAAAGTAGGGCGGACTTCAGTCCGCTTGTATGTTGTATTGCTAACATTAGCGAACTAAGCCTACCTACGGTTGAGTGGACAACAATAACTATATGTATAGGCTTGTAACTCTTATAGGTGAAGTCTAATCAATCGAGCGGCCAAATACACCTTGGATATGGCGGGCATTATTTCCTTCTATGGCGCTGATTTTTTTGATCTGCTCCGGTGAGGCTTCGATGATATGTTTTAGTACAAACCATTCTACTGCTTCAGTGTAAGGTGCTGTCGTTAGAGAGCCACGATAATGATAAAAGTTCTCTACATTCGTTTCTTCATCATCTGGGAATAAATCATGTAGTTTTACAGAGCCAGGATTTAAGGGAGCAACACTATGTACCTTTTTAGGAATAAGGTTAATAAATTCATCTAAAAATTTATTAGTTTGTCCCATTTTAAATAACACACCAATCACTAAGTAACGTGGTTTTTCTGTGCTATTTTTTGGCGGTACATTAGTAACTATATGCATTTCCATGGGGTAAGTTACGCCATCAATCAGGTGTTCCGAGGGCGTGTGAAAATGCATTTGTTTAAAGCTATAAGTTAAATCTTCATAATTAATCGTGCTACCTTGAGCAAAGTCGAGTTGAACGGTATGACCTAAATTCTCGATGGCTTTTATTTCATCTTGAAAGTGGAAGGTGATTTTATGATGATTGCTTTCACGTTCTTTGAAAGAGTAAATATTGATTGGAGACTGTACTAATCCATGATCTAAACCAGGTAAAATATACAGCTCTTCCTGTGTCTCGCTTGCTACAGAATGCTGGGCATTGGTGATGTCTTGATTATGCTGAGCACAGCTAGATAGCAATAAGGGCAGGGATAAAAGTAGCAGTTTTGATTTTTTATGGGACATATATTCGACCGTAGTGAGTTAAATTAAAGGTTGGCATACAAGCGGACTAAAGTCCGCCCTACGACGCTGTAGTAAATATATCAGCTAATTCATTCAATAGCTCTTCATCGGGTAGATCGCTAAATACACCACTCATTGCTTGATCGGCTTGCATACCTCTCAAGAATAAATAGCGCACGCCGCCGAAATGTTCGTCAAACTGATAACCGGGTAAACGCTTTTGTAAATAGAGATGTAAAACGACGCTATAAATCCAGTATTGCAGGCCATAATTATGCTCACGCATGGCATGAATTAAAGTTTCAGGCTGGTAATCTGGCAAGCTATTACTTTTATAATCCAAGACATAATAGCGCCCTTGGTGAACGAAAATCAAATCGATAAAACCGGTCATATAGCCTTGCATTTGTTTCTCTGACAAAGCTTGATAGGTGGGGCTGTCTTGTAGAAGAAAATTAATTTCTTCAGTGGAAAAATCAGCCAGCGTTAAATAAAACGGCATTTCCTTAAGACAAGACCGTTCATCAAGATTGGCTAGCGTAAATTCTGCATCATCCAAATCAAGCGGAGTAGTTACTGTCTGATAAAGCAGTTCATCAATGATTTCTGGCTGCTCTACTTTTAGGCCGTAACGCTGACAGGTGTTATCGCGTCGCTCACTAATATCTTCGCGTAATGCTAGTTTACTAAAGGAAATATTTTCTAATAAATCATGTAAGACATTACCGGTATGTGCACCTTTGGCTAAGGTTAAAGGTTCTTGCTGCGTGCCTTGAATGGGATCGCTGGTTTCTTCGGCTTTATCTAAAGGTAATTCAGGCGCGTCATGTAAGCTTAAATAGGATAAAGCAGTATAACTGCTCATTTGCCAAGTGCTGTATAAATGGCGTTTTTGTCTATGTGCGGATAAATCCTGTTCCGTTTTGCTTTCTTGGTAACTGCCTTGTAATGCGTTTTCCTTATCGATTAATTGATAACTAAAACTCGCGGGGTAATTCGTGACTAACTGCTCTAAGCTTGCTTGCTGTTCGGAAAAACTTATTTCAGCAAATGATTTTTCACCACTTAATAAATAAGCGAATGCAGATTGATTAGGCTTACTTGCGCCGCGTTCATTAATCCATGGCAGATAGCAGCGATATTTAGCGCGTGTCATTGCCACGTATAAAATGCGCAAATCTTCGGCAAGTTCTTCTTGTATGGCAATTTTTCGATGTAGTTCAAATTGACCCGAACCTAAATCGGCAATCATTTCACCATGCGCATGGCAGGTGATTAAATGTTTTTCACTGGCTAATTTATCACGTCGATACCAAAGATAAGGGCAGAATACGATAGGATATTCCAAACCTTTAGAACGATGCATGGTGACAATTTTCACTGCATCGGCATCACTTTCTAAACGTAATTGTTGATCATCACCGGCATTTTCTTCGGTGATTACCGTGCGTAACCATGAAATAGTTTTATGGATACCTAAGTGATCATCAAGGCTGGCTTGTTGAATTAACTCCAGCAAATGATGCAGGTTGGTGATTTGTCTTTCGGCATTCTGGGTTTTGGCTATATGTACGCGCACATTTTCTTGGCTGAAAAGACGTAGCATCATCGCCATAAAACCATTTTTTTGCCACAGTAAATGGTAATCTTGAAAGCGATTCAGCCAAGCGCCTAATTGTACTTCGTCACTGAGTAATTGATATAAGGCTTGTCCATTTAAGGCAAACCAAGATAAAGTCAGCGCTTGTTTGAGTAAAGCCATATCGCTAGGCTGAGCTAAAGCCTGCATTAGGATATGTAAATCGCTCGCTTCGGCACTATTAAAAACCGACTCACTACTATTTAATACTGCAGGAATACCTGCTTCTTTTAAGCAATCTTGATACAGTTTTGCATGGGCATTAGTGCGCACCAAAATCGCAATATCAGCAGGTTTTAATGCGCGTGATTTACCTTTTATTTTTAATTGTGTTGTCCCTGTTAATAGCTGAACGATTTCATTAGTAATGGCTATTTTTAATTCTTCCGCGGCTTTGCCCGAAGTCCAATAGCCAGTTTTGCTATCGCTCTCTTCCAGTTGCCATAAGGCCAAAGGTGGTAACATCTCGTCATTTTCATACAAGCTGCCTTGCTCTGATCTGAGTGCTGGATTGACTGCATTAAAGTTTAAATCCTCAAAAACAAAAGGGTTGCTGTTGAGTTGAAATAGCTGATTAATCGCTTCGACTAAATCGGGGTGCGAGCGCCAATTTTGACCCAAAGTGTAATGTTGTTTGGCTTGTGTTTTGGCTGATAAATAAGAGTGTATATCTGCGCCACGGAATTTATAAATGGCTTGTTTCGGGTCGCCAATCAGGTAGAGCGACTGTTCTTCGGCAGCGAATAAATGCGAAAAAATATGCCATTGAGTTTGATCGGTATCTTGAAATTCATCAATCAGGGCAACGTGATATTGTTGGCGAATCGCGGCAATTAATAACTCACCGCCGGTATTAGATAAAGCTTCAGCGGTACGCGTAATTAAACTGTCATGTGACATAACATTAAGTTGTTGCAGACGAATATCTAAATTTTCTTGCAAATCTTGGGCTAGGGCACGGCGTAAAACGAGGCTGACTTTATTGATCTCATTAGCGAGCGTATCAAATATCGTACTATCAAAAGTCAGCTGATCTTTATTGGCGACGCGGATTTCTTTGCTTAGGGTGTTGGCGCTAAAATCTTTAAAACAGTTAGTACTGGGTAGGGTGCATTTGAAGTGTTTATTGGCTGCGACGGTTTCATTCAGCCAATGGCTTAACTGCTTATAGTTTTCAGCAAAGCGAGTGGTATAAGGTTTTTTAAAATATCCCGCGTCGACACATTCGGCTAAAGCGTCTCCTTGATTTGCCAAACTCTCTTGTGCTGCGATAGCCAGCCTTTTGATACTAGCTAATAAAGCATCTAAATCTTCAACATCAGGAAATATCTTTAAGGTATTGGAAACATTATCTAAGCTATTTAATAAAGCATCGGGGGTTTCGTATTCATGGCAAAGCAATGAAACTTCCCAAGCATTGCGTGGATAAATCTGCGATCGCCAAAAATCATCGGCCATTTGCTGGCGGACAGTAGCGACTTGATCGCTCAGCTCAACATCAAACATTTGTCCACTTTCTAAGGCATGCTCTTTTAATAAGCGTTGGCAAAATCCGTGAATGGTAAAAATACCGGCTTGATCGATACTTAATAGCGCATTATTTAAACGCTTGACTGCTGTTTCTACGCTAATCTCGCCAGTGCTTATAAGTTGTTCTGCCCATAATTCAATATTGGCATCGATGTTTGTGCTTTGTCCTGAGAAAAATTTCTTGGCTTCAACGAGTCGTGCGCGTACGCGTTCTTTTAGTTCTTTAGTGGCGGCTCGGGTAAAAGTAACAATTAAAATTTGTTCTATATTTAATTCTTCTTCGACCACAAAACGTAAGGCTAGCATGGCAATCGCGTAGGTTTTCCCTGTGCCTGCGCTGGCTTCTAAAAGATTAATACCTTGGGTTAATTCGGTACTAATTGGATTGAAATTTTGCTCAGAGTTCATGTGTAGCCTCCCAAGCAGCTAACAGTAAAGTGCTGGAATAATGCTCAAAACCGGCATTTAATAAGTCATCGACATGGTCTAGGTTTTTATACAGTAACTTTAATTCTGGCTCATAGCTTTGTTCTCGTGCTTTGTTGAGTGTTTCTTTTGCGGCTTCAATCGCAAGTTTTGAAGAACGAGATTTGGGTTTATTTAAATTGGCTCGTTGTTTGGCGTAGCTAAAGGCAGCTTCTGTGAAAAATGCTTCTGGCTCATGTTGTCCGGCTTGATAATACGCAATAAATTGCTCTAATTCGTCGCCTTGAATATGCTCAGGTAAAAAGCTGATATAGTCATCTTGACTGACTAAGTGGGTAATATGTTCGCGCTCTCGATTGATAATTAAATGTTGTAACCAAGCGATAATAAAATCTTTGCCTTTCATCGGTGAGTAGCGATAAAACAAACTTGCATGGCTGTAGATGTTGGCAAGAGACCCTACTAAACGGACTGAGCCTATGCTTAAGTCAATGGCTAAAGGATCGATTGCTGTACCGGCTTCTTTGGCGTGAATTTTTTCCACAAACTGATCAATTTCCTGCTCTTTTTTCTCAAAAGCAACTTCACCTAATTCACCTGAAATCCAGCGACCTTGTGCTTTTAATTTGGCCAGCGATAAATTACGCTCATGCAGTTTGGCTTCAATCCATTGATGATCAATGCGGTAGTTATCTTCTATGTCAAACGGCTCACGTTCTGGTTCTTCACCCTCAATTCGTGCAAAACGAATATTTAATCCACGCTGTAAGAAGTATTTTTGCGGATGCCGAAAATAAGCAAACAGATTATTAACTTCTATCACTTCCTGCTCTTCGTGTTCTAAATCACCTTGCCACCAAGGCTCATTTATTGGCTCATATTGCACTAAGGCTTTTGCCGTCGCTAGATCGGTTTGGTTGTAGCTGATAAGGTCTGGGGTGTTGCTAAAATAACGCGTACTAAAACTTTGCAAGGGATGCTTAATCACTAAGTCAGTCAATTGATAATGGCTGTGCATAATATCTAGTAATTCATGAATCACGACTGAAGCAGGAATATTTTCATTTTCACTGATGGATTGGCCGATATAAGTAATGATCAATTGCTTGCGTACTGATAACAGAATTTCCAGAAATTGATAACGGTCATCAGCGCGACGTGAGCGATCGCCCGGTTTAAAATCCTTGCCCATTAAATCAAAAGTCAGGTGATGGTCAACATGCGGAAATTCACCTTCATTCATGCCTAATAGAGCAATGACTTTAAAGGGAATCGAACGCATCGGCAACATTGAGCAAAAGGTTAACTGGCCGCGCAAGAAACCATTGGCCGATTTAGTTTCCTCTACACGTCCTTCCAGCCATGCTGAAATAACGGCTAAGGAAACGGGTTGCTGATGCAGTTCTGAGAGTTCGCCGCTTAGTTCGAGCAAGATTTCATTAATTTGTTGCTTGCCCGCTTGTTGCGCGGCATCCATATTTTCCGCTGGAAACAATAAATCAACATAATAAAGTAAGCGTTTTGACCACGACTCTAATGTGTAGGCTTTGGCTAATTCTTGGCTAGCTCTAAACAGCAAATTAAGAAAATCATGTAAACCGCCTAAGGCGTGAGCGGATGAACCTTCAATCTCACTATAAGGTAAAACCCCCGCAAAAAAGTTATCTTCAGTGCCGACGGCATAACCCATGAGTAAACGCTCTAAACCCGCTTGCCAAGTATTTTCGGCTGATTCAGGTAAATTCAGTTGTTTTTTATGTGCGGCTGATTGCCCCCAACGTATGCGTGTTTCGGCTACCCAGTGGCTAATCAATTCCAGATCCGCTTCGTTTAAACCAAAGCACTGATAAACCTCTTTTTGATTGAGTAAATCCATCACCGCCTGCCAGCCAAAACGGCCTTGGGTTAAGCGGAGAAAACGTAAATAAGCATCAAAGGTAGCATTGCTACTGCGTAAGCTGCGGTCAGCAATGCTGTGTTGTATGCCATCAAATACTGCACTGATAAAAGGCGTGTACTGTTGAATATCCGGAGCCATGATAACAATATCGCGCAGTTCGATAGCAGGATCAGACTCTAGCGCTTGTAATAATTGATCTTTTAATACTTCCACTTCGCGCATACGGGAATGGCAAGAATGTATGCTAATTGAATTGTCGCGCTCTACAGGGCTGGATTCGCTTAAATTATTCAGTATGTCATTCTGTACTTGCTGCAATAGGCTGAGTTCCGCTTCGACAGGTTCATTTTCTTCAAAACTATCCAGTTCGACAGCAAATTTATGGTCGAGTAACATTTGCTGAAATTCTCGGCCTTGTTGCCCTAAGCTGGCTAATAAAGGATGACCGTTTTCAAATTCATCTAAATCCGCTTGTTTTCTACTGACCATATCCGCCCAAAAGGCTTGCGCTGGATTGAGTAAATAAAAATGCACATCAGTATGTTTAGCTAGGCCTTGTAAGAATTCCATAAACAAAGGAGGCATGGTGTTTAAGCCAAAAATCGAAATCCGTTCCGGTAATTGCTCGCGTAATGCGCCTTCAGCGAGTTGGTTAAATTGAGCAATAGTTTGTAACCATAATGCGCCGCGGTGCTGCTCGCTAGTTTGTGCCGTCAATTTAAGCCATAAAGCTTGCTGCCATTTTTCGGTATTGGTGGCATAAAGCAACTTTCCTTGCTGCCAAGCATTGAGCATTTGCGGGCGCATCATTTGATATTGGTCAAAAACTTGCGCTAAATGCGTGGCTAATTGAAAGCGTTTTAAATCGGTATTTTCGCCGTTGAGGTATTGAGACAGCGGTGAAAAAACAGGCTCGTCTAGTTCGCGTAAGATTAATTCAAAACGCCAAACCATTAATTCACGCGCAAATTCATCGGATTGTAATTGCTGTTGAATTTGCCTAGCCATTTGGCTAAAGAATTTACCGGGGAATAAAAATTCGAAATTAGCAAAGGTCTTAAACTTTGTGGCTAATTGCTGAGATAGCCAGCGCTCCATGCCTTGGCTTTGGATTAAAAAGACTTCTTTAGTAAAGGGAGAACCTAAAGGAACGGTATCAATAATCGTCGCTAAATGTTCTAGCAGATTTTCCGTTTTATTGGAGCTATGTAGGATAAACATGATTTTTATCGCAGGTAAGAAGGTATGCGATGATTATACAAAAAATAAAGCCCCCATGCTTGGGTAAGCATGGGGGCTTTATGGGTTGCTGTATTTAAAGGTTAATGTCTATTACATGCACATAGCCATGCCGCCCATGACCATCCAAGTCCCACCATTTGGACACTGCGCATCTTTTACATAAGTAGCAATATCTGCTAGTTGAGCGTCAGTTAGAGAGCTAAAGCCAGACATTACACCTACGTTATTAATAGCGCTACGAATTGCAGTTACACTTTGGCCATTATCAATATTTTTCACTTTGGCAGATGGGTCAGCAGTATGACAGCCTGCAGCTGCACAGCCTTGAGCAACATATAGATCTCTGCCGGTTATTGCATTGCCGGTTACTTCAGTAGTATCGCCCATATCCATGTCGGTATCGTCGTCATCCATATCCATGTCTTCAGAAACTAACTCAGCATTTGTAATTTTGAACTCTTCAATACTTAAATCAGTAGCGTTATGGTTTCCGTCAAAGTGTAGCAAACCAAAAACACCTTCGCTAAGATCGCCTTTTAACAAAGAAACTTTTATCATATAAGCACCATCATCGTCAGTACCCATGATATGAATAACATTATCTAAATCTGTATCAGCCATTAATTGGACAGTTTCAGAATGAACATGTCCAATGCTTGAGCAGTCTTCTTTTAGGGAAGCGGTCTCACCCATAAATTTAACGGTTCTAGCACTGCAGTCTGAATCATCTGAAGTGTCAAATGATAATATCTTGCCATTAAGTGCAGCAAGATCTAAAGATTTAGCTTTATAAACAGAATCAGCTTCTAACTCACCTTCATCATCAATGGTCGAAACCGTATATTTGTTATCTTGTGACCCTAGTAAACTCACTTCAGTAACGCTGTTATCAGCATTTGAGGTTACATTTAACTTTCCTTCAGCAATAGACCAAGTAAATTCATCGGCATGCACCATTGCGTGATCGCCATGTACATGCTTAGTATATTCAGTCCCTGTGCCATCATTTTTAAATAAATAAGCAGCGCCATTATCCTCCATTGAAACATAGGCTTGTTTGTTTAAATCCGCGGCTGTCCAATTTTTAGCAATGCTAGCTAGAGAGTCTTTAATATGCTCTAGAGCTTCATCGTCAGAGACTGAGTTAAAGTTTAGTTCTTTTAGGTCTGGGTTTTTTGCTTTAGTAGCTTCTTGGATATTGAACAGGCTTTCACTAAAGAAAGCATCCAAAAGAGTTGACCTTTCAGTTAAGTCGCTAGAAGCAATAACGAGCTTTAAGGCTGCTTTTTCTGCATCAGAAATAACAACTTTACTAATATCAATTAGCTCATCGAGCGTATCTGTATCAATAGACTGCAATAAGCGAGCAGCAACACGCCCTTTTGGTAGGGCTAGTACAGGAATGACAGAAGCACCAGGAACGGTACCGATGTCTACACCAGAAACTTTAAAAGTAACATCCTCACCTTCTTTGTATTGGAATTCACCTTTTTCATTAGTGGCTCCACTAGGACCTGAAGTAGATGAGTACTCTAAGCCTTTAACTGGCGCATCAATAAAGGTTCCAGTTGAGAAACTTTCTACTTGTACTTCTGGTTCATTGTTAGATGAACTACAGCCATAAAGCCCAACTATAGCCGCTATAGACGAAGCGAGGATTGTTTTTCTAATAAAATTTTGTTTATTCATGAGGGAACCTTATTCCTTGGGAGATATAGAGTTAATAAGTCGTATTCCCCTTGAGTTTTTTTTGGGAATAGATTTAATTCTAGCAAAGAAAAATGATTAAAATAGGCTTAAATTAAGGCTGAAGCGATTAAAAAGTAGTTTGATGATTGATTGTGTCATATGACCTAGATAAATGCTTGTTCATGAGTTATATAACATAGTTTATAAAAAATATTTTATAGTATGTCCGCATCTATAACTGATTGATTATGTTTGATTGTTTTTTGCCTTTAACCTGATTGGTCGCATAAGAATATTAAACCTTACATACCCCCTTTAATAACTGATGTTACGCAAGCATAAAAGTAGCTTAAGCCTCTTACTCTAGGCTGTCGAAAAAAACTGTTTATTAAGAGTGTTATGAACCTGATTATTAGCTACAAAAAAATAGAACCCATAGGATGTGCTGAGGAACGAAGCGCATAAATAGCCGCTGATGCGCCTCCTGCGT
>JAUVAA010000189.1 GCA_030591965.1 bacterium | reverse complement strand
ATAAAACCAAGGTGCTGATTAGCGGCTTGCAAAGCATCCGCTAGAATGGTCAGGTCTTCGATATATTCATGAATCATTTGGTTTCTTAATTGCCGTAATTCGAGCCATTGTTCCACGGATGGCAAGACACCAATTCTTTCGGCTTTATCTAGGTTATCAATTGCGACACCTTTTTTTTCGCCGAGCATATCTAACCATGCTGGTAGAAGTTTATCGCCAATAGTGTCTTGTAATCGACAAAAACGACTTGTGAATGCTTCAACCTGTTCGGCAAACTCTTCATCATTAGCTATTTGTCTTGCTCGCTCTTCAGTAAAACCGTCTTTAAAGACTTTTCCCGCGGAATACTGCAGATGTTGAATTTCTTTTTTTACGACTCGACATAAAAAACCGAGTCGTTCCCGCTTATCTTGGTGGTCAACAAACCGCCTCATAGCGTAATTCCTTTTTGCTGTGCAATTATATGAATGGGTAAGATCATTAAATTTGGAGCCGATAATAATACGTCCACTTTTCTACCGTGAAACTGCCTTATCAGTTGCGCACTTATTTTAGCTGATAATTGGGCGGGGTGCTCCACTCGCTGTGATAGCGTTATCAGCAAGTCAATATCTCCGCCTTTTTTTGTATCATCAGCCCTAGATCCAAACAAAATAACCTTGGCGTCACCATCAACGAGCGCAGCTACAACCTGCTTGATTTTTTGTTTTTGCTGTTCTGTTATGCGCATTTTATTTAGTTAAGTTCGATAGACTGAACACACGACATCGCTCGAGATTGATACAGCCCTGCTTCCCCTCCTACAGGCTTTAACTAGTCTCTCCATGATTAAAGCCTTTAAATAGTGTCATAAATATAATTTTTAAATCAAACCATAGGGACCAATGCTCGACATAGTATAAGTCATATTTTACCCGTGTTTGTAGGCAAGTATCACCACGCCAGCCGTTAACTTGCGCCCAACCGGTAATACCTGCCTGGACTAAATGTTTTTGCATGTAGCTGTCAATTTCATGCTTAAATTGTTCGACAAATACTGTGCGCTCGGGGCGCGGGCCGACGATAGACATGTCACCTTTTAGTACATTTATAAATTGCGGCAGTTCATCTAAACTGGTTTTACGTAGAAACTGCCCTACTCGTGTTGGGCGTTTGTTTTTTGCTTGGCCCCAGACGATATCTTTATCACTATCGGTAGGCATGGAGCGAAATTTTAACATTTGAAACCGCTTGCCATTCCAACTAATCCGTTCCTGATGATAAAATACTGGACCTGATGAGCTTAGTTTAACGACAAACGCAATAATCAGCATAAGTGGGCTAATTAGCAATAAGATAAAAATGGATAGTAGCTTGTCTTCTAACCATTTTACAATCGCATTGGCTCCTTTCATCGGTGATACCGACATATTAATCACCGGCATACCATCGATTTGCGAGATAGAGTGATTCAGTAAACGCAGACTGCTAATATCAGGAATTAAAAGCACCTCTACAGAAACAGAATGTAGCTGACGACAGATTGTTTCAATTTTATCCATGTCTTTTAAGGATAAGGTCAGCCAAACTTGGTCGACTTTATGCTGTTCAACATAATCTACGACCTTGCTTAAATCGCCTAATTGATCGAGTCCATCAATCGCACTCTTTTCATCACTGAAAAACCCTGAGATTTCCAGCCCCATCCAATCTGAAGCTTGCACCCGCGCTGCAACTTGAGCAGTTAAAGAGCTACTGCCGACAAGTACAATATGCCGCTGATTTAAACCTTTTTTACGTAGGTAACGTAGGACAAGACGCAAACAAATACGTGATAAGACGAGCCCAACAAACACTAACCCAAACCATAACCCTAACCAGTGTCTTGAAAATTCTGTCGTGGTTTTAGTAAAGACCATAAACACGAGCAGCGCCATCATTGAGACGCCCCAACTCAACAGCAGTGTGCGGACTTCTTCAAATAAACTCTCACCACGCCAGCTTTTATAAACATTAAATGCAGGAAACCACCAGGCACTGAATAAAAAGGCAATGCCAAGTGCATTTAAATAAGAGGTCGGCATGAACCCTTGATAGGCAGGGAAGTTTTTGCTTGCCTCGAGTAGATAAAAGCTAAGCGCTCCACCACTCAATATTAGTGACCAGTCCAGTAACTTAATTAGAATAACAAGCAGTGTTGCGTGTTCACGCATAATTTTTCTCCATTCCCGTAATTAAGCAAAAATCACACCATTTTAGGCTGAACCGTTTATTACCTAAGATTGTATTTATTTTTCTACGGAAATAAGGTTATATCACTTATTTTTGTATCTTCAATAGGTTATTTAACTTGTTTTTACACGACTAAAGTAAACTTGTAGCCGTATGCAGCTTGCGGAAATCAGCACGACAAATTCCTATATTACACAAACAGCATGCAAGCTACCCTAATTACTTCCAAATACTCACTATATTAGTGAAGTCATCTGTCCACGGTTTCATATCAAAATACAAGGCGGGTTTCTGCCAATTGCCTAAGCCTTGCTTATATAAAGATGCTAAGGCTTGCTCGTTTTTGGCTAAGACAAACCAATCGGTTGCGACGACTAACGGAATTTCTTGCTGCGGTTTAAACTCTTGTATTAATGCGGCATAACCTAATTGCTTGGCATGATCAGATAAAACCTTCTTCAAGGCTAAATGTCGATTGGTAATATGAAACGCTAAAATGCCATTATCGGTTACTTTACTCAGATAAAGCTGTATCGCTTCTTGAGTTAATAAATGCGTGGGTACTGAGTCTGAGCTAAAAGCATCAATCACTAATAAGTTAAATTTAGCATCCGCTTCTGATTGTAAAGATAAGCGCGCATCACCAATAATCATTGCTGCTTTTGGTGTACATCGCTGTAAATAACTAAAATAATGTGTGTTTTTTGCAATATCGACAATGACTGGATCAATTTCATAGAATGTCCATGCCTGTTGGGGTTTAGCATAACAAGCCAAAGCTCCCGCTCCTAAGCCTACGACAGCTACTTGCCAGTTTTGATTACTACTATCAAATTCTTTAAATAGCTGCCCCATCGGCCCTGGGCGACTGTAATAAGTTAACGGCTCTTGTTCATGTGCGCCTAATCGCTGCGCGCCGTGTTTAGTTGTGCCGTGAAATAATTCTTTGTATTTTTCGGGTCTGCCCTGCTCATTTAATAAGACACTATCACGCACTGATACCACCCCAAAAAAGGTGCGTTCTTGATAAACAGTATTAGACATGATGGCACGCAAGCCAACAATAAAGAAAATAATAGTCCCTGTGAATAAGGCTAAGCTTAAAGCTTGCTTACGGAAGGCATAAGTTAAACCTGCGAATAGTATCAGCGCTGTACCGATATTATCCATATACACGCCTAAATCAGAAACCCCTAAGTAAATAACCCAACCTAAAACAAAGATTAGCAGTGGAAATACAGCTTGTTTAGCCCAGACTTGCCATTGCTGATTCTGCCAAATTTTATCGGCAGGACGTAATAATAAGGCAGCGACAATCATTATCGGATATTCATAAATACCATTAAAGATAAATGGTGCAACGAAGGTATTAAACACCCCCCCTAACATGCCGGCAAAGGACATAATTAAATAGTATAAAGTGAGGTACCTTGTGTGTGGACGGTATTTAGCCAGCTCTCCATGACAGACCATGACGGCTAGAAAAAACACACTTAAATGTAAGGCTAAATCAACCCAAAACGGCAGTACAGCAGGATTTATAAAAGAGTAGGCAATAAAAGGCAATAAAACGACCGGCTGCAGCCATACTGATACGCGATGAATACCTTTCTCCCAGCGCGAGAAGACCAAGACAAAAGATAAAAGATATAAAGTCAGTGGGATAATCCACAACAACGGCACTGCGGCTATATCAGTACTGACAAAGTTGGTTAAACCTAATAGTAGGCTGGAGGGAACAAAAGCGAGCGCGAGCCAGTGTAGCTTAGTTAATAAAGTAGGTTCGGTTTGCGCAGTTTCTAGCCCCTCTGATTCTGTATTGGCACTGCTTTGATAGAAGCGCATAAACAGCCAAGCACAGCCGGTTATTAATAAAATCAGGCCAATATAACTTGCGCTCCAAGTGGTTTTTTGCGCACTTAATCCTATATTAGGCTCAATAATAAAGGGATAACTAAGTAGCGCTAATAGGCTACCGAAATTACTGGCTGCATAAAGATAATAAGGGTCGTGACTGGTATGGTGGCCAACATGCGAAAACCATTTTTGAATTAACGGTGAAGTGGTTGAAAGCACGAAGAACGGCAAGCCGATAGAAATAAACAACACCCAAACGAGCCAAAGCGTTGGATTGCTTTCAGTTGGCGGGGTCATAATCTCTGGGAGGCCAACAGGCAAAGCAATTAAGCTGATTAATATAAACGCGCCATGCACTTGGATTTGGCGTAAAGGCTTAAAACGTGTGGAGATAAAATGCGCGTATAAATAGCCCAAAAACAGGAGCATCTGGTAAAACACCATGCAGGTATTCCACACGGCTGGCGAACCACCAAGCAATGGCAGCATGAGCTTGCCAAACAGGGGTTGCAAGATAAACATCAGGGTGGCGCTAACAAAAAGCGTGCCTGCAAATACGAGGATCAAAGAAAGGCTACGTTCTGAGCGAGTTGATGTGTTGGGCATGTGTAAAAGAGTCCGAGGAACAGCAATAATAGGGGTATTGTAGAGGGTGTGGCGTTGATTTTCAAAATAGCATTTTTTTAACGGCTGTAGGGCGGACTTCAGTCCGCATGTATTGAGTCATTCCAACTGATGACTATGAACTTAAGACGGGCATTATGTATATATTTTGGTAGGGCATGGCTTTAAGCCCGCTAGCACCAAACATTCCCTCTAAAGGCGAGCTAAAGCCACGCCCTACCGCTTTCAATTGTCCCAGCGTAAAATGATAGCCTGACCTATAGCAGATTGAAGTCCGCCCTACTTGAAGGCCAAATAGACTATTTCAAACTGCCCATATATTCAGTAACGGCACTAATACCTTCATCAGATAACATCCCCGCTATACCACGCATGGGGCCATTTTTACGTGTGCCATCTTTAAACGCATGTAGTTGACGCTGCAAATAGGCGGGATGCTGGCCAGCTAATCGCGGTGTTACACCCATACCTTTTGCACCATTTCCGTGACAACCGAAACACATCGGGGCTTTGGATTTCCCTTGTTTCGCCAATTCCTCATTGCCACCCGCACTTTTATTTTTTAATGAGGAAAAATAAGCGGCTAAATTATTGATGTCTTCATTAGATAGTGAGAATGTCATGTTTTTCATCATGCCATTGTCACGCGTACCATCGCGAAAAGCTCGGAGTTGGTTGGCCAAATAGGCGGGCTTTTGTCCTGCTAGTGTTGGAAAATTTGAGTTTGTACTATTTCCTTCGGCACCATGACAGTTAAAACACATTACTGCATTTTCTTTGCCAGCATTAATATCAGGTGCGGCAAGCGCTGAACCGGCAAACAATAAACCTAAAAAAATACCACTCAATAGCTTTGTAGTTAACTGCATAACAATTCCTCTTAATTCTGGAAAGACGTTATAAATCTTACGCCCTCGGTATCTATTGTTCAAATTTACAGGCTGCATCAGGCATCCTTCATTTATCAGTTTACACTTTGTCAGGAGTGCAATAGCTTTAGCTATTGCTGTGTACAGAAAAAGCTAAAGCTTTTTTACTCCGCGTTTGCTTGAATCGTGAAAAGTGTAAACTACT
>JAUVAA010000171.1 GCA_030591965.1 bacterium | reverse complement strand
TTGTTGAGTTATATTCATAGATAAGGAAGTCTAGGGTGTTAAATAATCCTGATTGTCACGCTTTTAGGGAAGCAAGGTCACTGCTCTTTAAAAAACAAGCTAATACTCAACAAACAAACGCATAGCTATACAAAACGACCTTGTCGAGAGTGACGTTGGGGACAAGCTCTATAAATAGGTTTAATAGCTAATGTAATGTCCCGCATATTATATGCGTAGGTTTTTATATATCTTAACTTAAAACAAAAAAAGCCGAATCGGCTTGAAGCTGATTCGGCTTTTTTATACTTGGGTATCTAGTATTACTTTATGTCGGCGCTTTTCCAACAATTTTATTGGTAATATACCATTGCTGGATAATCGATAAAGTATTATTGGTTACCCAGTATAAAACCAGACCCGCCGGGAAGAACAAAAAGAATACAGTAAATACGATAGGGAACATACGCATAATTTTTGCTTGCAATGGATCAACAGGTGCCGGGTTTAATCTTTGCTGCAGAAACATTGTAATACCCATGATCACAGGTAAAACAAAATAAGGATCTTTTACTGATAAATCATGAACCCAAAGAATAAAAGGAGCTTGTCTTAGCTCTACCGTTTCAATCAACACCCAGTAAAGTGAAATAAACACCGGGATTTGTACCATAATCGGCAAACACCCCCCCATAGGATTCACTTTTTCCTTACGGTATAAGCTCATCATTTCCTCGTTAAACCGCTGCCTATCATCGCCGTAACTTTCTTTTAACTGCGCTAATCGAGGCTGTAATTTACGCATATTAGCCATTGATTTATAGCTAGCCGCTGACAATGGAAAAAACAGTGCTTTAATACAAAGAGTCACGCCCATGATGGCAAAACCCCAGTTATTTACCACATTGTCATGAATCCAGTTGAGCAAGGCATAAATTGGTTTACCAATAATAGTCAACCAGCTGTAATCAACTGTTAACTCCAGACCTGGCGCAACCGCTTCCATCATAGGTTGTATTTTAGGGCCAACAAATAATTGACTTTTAAATACCGCAGTGCTATTCGCTGCAACAGTAGCTGGTTCAGAATAGGAGCCAATGACAAAGCGCGAATTACTTAGTTCTTTAGTAAAGTAATGCTGCTCGTCAGCTATAGGTGGTACCCAGGCAGTCGCAAAATAATGCTGAATCATCGCAGACCAACCGCCAACCGATTTGACTTTCAGGTCTTCTTCTGCCATATCTTCAAAATCAATTTTCTGGTATTTGTCTTCTTCTGTGTAAACAACGCCACCCGAGTAGGTACGAATAAACGTGTTACCTTTTTCATCCGTATGCGGCACTCTTAGTAGCTGAGTATATTGTCTACCAGCCCAGTCATTTAATGAGTTGTTCTCCACTTTTTGCGCGAGCTGAATAGTATACTCACCACGATTAAAAATGTAGGTTTTAGTGTACTTTAAGCCATTATTATCCGTCCATGTTAAAGGGACAGACAGAGTATTTTTATCATCCTCAAGCTGGTAACTTGATTTTGTTGAATATAATTCAACATTATGATTAGGAAGCTTGACCGAGCCGCCACTACTTAAAAGTCCACTTTGACCTAGAAATAATTTTTCAGCGCTACTATCAAGTAAGCGTACCTTTTGCTCTTCGCCTTTTACAACAGAGTAATCTAACAGATCAAGATTACGTAATGTTCCGCCTTGCGTATCTATTTCAAGCCGGTAAACATCAGTTGTCACTGTAATAACATTGCCAGCCGCAACTTCAGATAATGGAAGTTCAGAATTTCCCTGACTCTCTCCCGTACCTATATTAATGGGATTGCCATTTGCATCAATGGCTGTTTGCAGAGGAACGTCAGGCTTTGGACCATAGTCCGCTTGCCATGCTTCCCATAACATTAATGAAATCATCGAAAGAATAACGATGAGTACAAACCTTATATTCTCCATTTTTACTTACCAACTTTTTTGGGTACAGGATCATCAATATCACCATGATAATAGGGGTGACATCGCAGTAATCGTTTTATTGTGAGATAGGAGCCAACTATTGCACCATGCATAGCAATAGCCTGCATAGCATAACTTGAGCAAGAAGGGTGAAAGCGGCAGTGACTTCCTAGCAAGGGGCTTATAAAATACTTATAAAACCTGAGTAAAGCTATGAGAATGGTGCGCATCGCTTAATTAATTTAAGCCAGTGTTTATCTAATGAGGCTTGTAGTGTTTTCGAATTAGCTATTGCCGCTTCCCTGCGTGCCATAACAACAAAATCAAGATTCATCATTTCATGTTGTTGCAATCTAAAGCTTTCCCGGGCGGATCGTTTGATTTTATTTCTATCAACCGCGCGTCGAATATTTTTCTTTGCAATTGCAAGCCCTAAACGTGGATGGTCTAGCTCATTAACAATCGCAAGCACTGTAAAATATTTATCGCTTGATCTTTCCGCTTTAGAAAAAACACGTTTAAATTCAGCAGGTTCTCTTAACCGTACTTGCGCAGAAAAGCAAGCGGCTTTCTGTGCCAACGCTTAAAGAGCGAGTGTATGGCGACCTTTTGCTCTACGAGCGTTAATCACGTTACGACCGCCTTTAGTCGCCATTCTTGCACGAAATCCATGAGTACGGGCACGCTTTATTTTACTAGGTTGGAAAGTTCTTTTCATTATTAGGACTCTTAAAAGTTTAAAACTGGATGACAAAGAGATGGAATAATAGCCTAATAAGTAGTGCTTTGTCAAAAATACTTGCAAGAAAACAGCTAATAAAAATATACATAACTTATTGATGTTAGTAAAATTCTTAAATCACCAAGTGTAAGCATATATTTTTGTCGAAATTAACATATGAACTTTGTTTAAAAAATGATAATTATCTCATTATTTGCCAACTTTTAAAAAGCAAGCAGCTATATATGTGCTAGGTATACTTGAGTATGATCACGATAAAGCAGGCATTACTTTTTGCTGGTAAGTCGGCAAATTATCAGTAGCACGGTAGGTTGGGGTGAGGCACGAACCCCAACAATTTCCGGCACAGAATAATGTTAATTGCAAGCTACTAAGCCTGATTAAGTGGTTATTTTGTTGGTTTTATCATTATGCTTTGACTTGTTGGGGTTCGTGTCTCACCCGCAACCTACCATTTCAAGCCGCCCTCCCCCATCTTAGTAATTGAACAGCTGCTTTTGGCCGTAAACACCCTCTCACCATGCTTATAATATAGCTTACTCGACCAACCAATCCCTTGCATGCAAATAATCTTTATACAACACCGCTTCTGGGCTATTTTCTTCAGGACTCCAGTCATATTTCCAGTGCACCACCGGCGGCATGGACATTAAGATAGATTCGGTGCGCCCACCTGATTGCAATCCAAACAAAGTCCCCCGGTCATAAACCAGATTAAATTCTACATAGCGCCCACGACGATACAGCTGAAAATCACGTTCACGCTCTCCATAAGCGGTTGCTTTGCGTTTTTGTACAATGGGTAAATAGGCTTTTAAATAATTCTCACCCACACTTTGCATAAAAGCAAAACTTTGCTCAAATCCTGGCTCATTCAAATCATCAAAAAATAAACCACCTACACCACGCGTTTCGTCTCGATGTTTTAAGTAAAAATACTCATCACACCATTTTTTATATGTATCATAAACGTCTTCACCAAAAGGGTCGCAGGCGGCTTTTGCGGTTTTGTGCCAAGCGATAGCATCTTCTTTAAAGGGGTAATATGGAGTTAAGTCAAATCCACCACCGAACCACCAGATAGGGTCTTCCCCTTCTTTTTCGGCTATAAAGAAGCGTACATTAGCATGTGATGTAGGAACATAAGGGTTATGCGGGTGTATTACCAATGAAACGCCCATGGCCTGAAAATCGCGCCCTTCTAGCTCGGGGCGTTTTGCTGTTGCAGAAGGCGGGAGTTTATGACCAAATACATGAGAAAAATTAACCCCTGCTTGCTCAAATGTTTTGCCATTTGTTAATACTCTTGAGCGCCCTCCTCCGCCTTCGGCTCTATCCCAGGCATCTTCAACAAAGACTGCACCGTCATCTTCCTGCTGCAAGCCTGCGCAAATGCTATCTTGCAAGCCTAATAAAAATGCTTTTACCTGCTCAATTTGACTCTGGCTAATGTGTGCCATATTTTCATTTTCTCCTTAAAGTGTATTTCTAGGTACAAAGGGACCATTTTTAAGTAGAATTAACATTCTGTTTTTATAGTAACTAAAATGAATTTACAAAAAGATACCTTATACGCAAGTCCGCTGGGTGAAGTTGACGCTTTTCAGTTCGATAGTAGCGTCGTTGATGTTTTTCCGGATATGATACAACGTTCTGTCCCTGGATACAGCGCGATTATTTCTGCCATTGGCTTACTTGCCAGTCGTTTTGCTCAAGCGGATAGTGTCTGTTATGACCTGGGGTGTTCATTAGGTGCAGCGACCCTTTCCATGCGTCATAAAATTTCCGCACAAAACTGTAAAATTATTGCTGTGGATAATTCCAGTGCCATGCTATCACGTTGTCAGAGTATTATAGCAAGAGATACAGCGATTATTCCTGTTGACCTGGTCTGTAGCGATATTCAGGACGTAGAAATAAACAATGCCTCTGTGGTTGTACTAAATTTTACCTTGCAATTTATTCCTTTAGCAGACCGCAATGCCTTTATAAAAAAAATATATCAGGGCCTACGCCCTGGCGGTATTTTAATTTTATCTGAAAAGCTGATGTTTATTGACGCACGCCAACAAAGCTTACAAACAGAGATGCACCATGCATTTAAAAAAGCCAATGGCTACAGTGATATGGAAATCTGCCAAAAACGTGCCTCACTGGAGAATGTTTTAATCCCTGAAACATTCGCCCAACATAAAAACCGGCTATTACAATCAGGCTTTGATAATGCCGAAGTCTGGTTTCAATATTTTAATTTTGCTTCCATCTGTGCCCTTAAATGATTGACTACCAACCACTCTACGAACTACTAACGGAAAGAAACGCAGAACATTGGAGTGCGATCTTAGCCGAACAAATTCAACAAAAACTAAACCCGGAAGCGCATGGTAATTTTACTAAATGGAACAATGCTGTCGAGCAGCTCCCTATCCCGAAAAACCCTAGCCAACAACTGGGTAGTGAGGGCTTCAAAATTGGCCAGGCAAACGAATTATCAGCAGAAGAATGGCAACAACTTGATGAAGGTTTAAAAAAACTATTTCCCTGGCGCAAAGGGCCCTATGATTTATTTGGCTTGCACCTTGATACTGAGTGGCGCTCAGATTGGAAATGGGATCGTATTAAAGACCATATTACGCCACTAGATAATCGCTTGGTTTTAGATGTTGGTTGCGGAAATGGCTATCACTGCTGGCGCATGCTGGGAGCAGGCGCCCAAATGGTAGTCGGTGTTGACCCTGTACAGCTACATGTATTACAGTTTCAAGCAATACGCCGCTTATATGGTGAGGTGCCGGTGTATGTTTTACCCTTAACGCTTGAAGAAATTCCTGCAAAAACCAGTATTTTTGATACTGTTTTTTCTATGGGCGTACTGTACCACCGTCGCTCACCCATAGATCATTTAACGGATTTACGCGACTGTTTGCGCAGTGGCGGGGAGTTAGTACTGGAAACACTGGTCATTGAAGGTAAACAGGGTGAAGTACTCGTTCCTGAAGGACGTTATGCACGTATGCGTAATGTCTGGTTTTTACCCACTTGTGATACTTTAGTGGGCTGGATGAAGCGCTGTGGTTTTAAAAACATACGCGTGGTGGATGTTAACCAGACCAGCATGGAAGAGCAACGTGCTACACCGTGGATGACATTTAACTCACTGCAGGATTTTTTAGATCCGAATGATCCAAACTTAACGATTGAGGGACACCCTGCACCGAGGCGGGCGACTTTTATTGCGACGATTGATTGATATACCCAAAACTATTGAAGATGCAGACCATAAAAACCATAAGCTATTGAAATTTATGAATAATACTCACTATTAAACTGCACCTTCAAGTCTAATGGGTATATATAAAAACTATGGCTTGCCCCAACTAGAAAAATCATCTTCTGCATTCGGCAGCTTTAAAGAAAAGGTTTGCGCGGGATAATTAACGGTCAAAATAAAGTGAGCCAAAAAGGTTCTAACACCTAATAATGGCTTATTGAAATGCGGATTAAATGAAATTAGGATTTCTTCTGTCTTAAATCCATCAATTTGTATTTGCATGGTGTGTTTAAACATAGAAACAACATCACCAGAAACCCCGATAACTTCACTAGGCTCACCCTGATCAAGCTCATGCCCTAGTAGCTCGGCATATTCAGCAGGCAAAATACAAAAATCTGCACCTGTATCAATTAATGCCTTTGCTTTAAGACTTTTACCTGTATGTGGATTTATATAGGTAACATTAAGATATGGCTTAGCAACAGACTGACCTATATCCGCAGTAAATC
>JAUVAA010000041.1 GCA_030591965.1 bacterium | reverse complement strand
GCTGAGGAACGAAGCGCATCAATAGCTCATCGATGCGCCTCCTGCGTCGGCACATCCTATAAATGCTTTATCCATAAACAAGGGAAGTAAAACACGTATAAAATGGTTAATTTCGACAGCCTAGTATAATCCCCCTCCTTATCAAGGAGGGGCTAGGGGAGGTTTTAGTGTAATTAAAATCTAAATAATATCAAAGACCTATGTTTTTATAGATCCCCCCTCAATCCCCCCTTCTCAAGGGGGGAGGCTAAAATCACAATACTTTCACAGTCTCTCTGCTTGGGAATGCATGGCTAGAAGCTCCGCTTCACAATTCGTTGAGTTGCTAATGGCACAGCGGAGCTGTTAAAGCATGTATTTCCAAGTAGAACTTGGAAACAAGGTGCAAACTACTTTTGGCACTATATGTACGATGCCCTTATTTCCCCTATTGCAAGAAAAATAACTAGCCCTTACTGCACCTTACCCAACAAATAATCCAGCCAACTCGCTGGCAAAATGCGCTTTAAAAAACCAAATAAATACGTAGGAAAAGTTACATAGTAGCGAATTTTAGGTCGCTTCGACTGCATGGCATGAATGACTTTATCAACTACGGCATCAGCTGGTAAAGTAAAAGGTGCGGCGGGGCCTTCTTTTTGTAAACGCGCCTCCATCGCTAAATAGGTTTCTTTATGAACACTATTCTTTGAGTCTATGTTTTTTTGATAGGAAGCAAAGGCATTTTTTCTAAAATCACTGCTAATCGGCCCTGGCTCAATCAGTGATAAATAAATATTGCTGCCTTTTAATTCCAGCCGCAGCGTATCAACTAAGCCTTCCAGCGCATATTTGCTAGCGTTATACGCGCCACGATAACTCATGGCGACAAAACCTAAAACCGAACTATTATAAATAATACGTCCGCTGCCTTGTGCGCGCATTAAGGGAATAATCAGATTAGTTAGTTCATGCGTACCGAATAGATTAGTTTCAAATTGCGCACGTAAAACCTCACGGCTCAAATCTTCTACGGCTCCCGCTTGACCAAACGCGCCATTATTAAATAAGCCATCGAGTTTACCGCCAGTCATTTCTGTTACTTGTTTAACAGCATTAATAATACTATTGCTATCAGCCAAGTCTAACTGCACTGTTTCAAAGCCCTCTTGAGTCAAGCGCGCAACGTCAGCTTCTTTTCTAGCTGAAGCAATGACTCGATAGCCCTGCTCTTTTAACATGACAGCGGTACGATAGCCAATACCAGTCGAACAGCCTGTAATTAATATAGTTTGCATTTTTGTGGTCATTTTTAGGTATTATTTAAGGGGGCGATAAGCCCTTTTATGCTATTATCTATGGCAACTGAAAACTGCTTCAGATTCTGTTTTTTTCCTTATTTCAACAGCGATATAAGCCCCAGCTAAAATCGTACTGTTCACTTTATCTTACCAATCGTTTAATGAGCTCTATTTGGAATTCCTGTCTATCCCGTCTTGAAAATGAAATCTCTACCAATGATTTAAACACCTGGATTAGACCATTACAAGCGCAAGAAGAAAATGATGTTATTGTCCTGCTGGCCCCTAACCAATTTATTATTGCGCATGTTCGAGATCATTTTTTAGGTAAAATTGAAGACGCCATTTTTGAGTTTTCTGGCGGCCAATATAAAGTAAAAATGGAAATTGGTTCACGCAGTTCAAAACCTGCTATACCACCCAGTCAACCCAGACGCTCGATAACTGGCACAGCGGGCGAACCACCGAAGAAGAAAAGATCGCCTAACTTTATTAATACGGCATTTACTTTTGACAACTTTGTAGAAGGTAAATCAAACCAGTTAGCCAAAGCTGCGTCTTTGCAAGTTTCTGAAAATATTGGTAAAGCTTATAACCCTTTATTAATTTATGGCGCTTCCGGCTTGGGTAAAACACATTTAATGCATGCCATCGGTAATGCTATTTTGGCTAAAAATCCGAATGCTAATATTGTTTACCTGCATTCTGAAAAGTTTGTTCAGGATATGGTTAGGGCTTTCCAGCAAAACAGTATTGATGCATTTAAAGAATATTACCGAAATGTCGATGCTTTATTTGTCGATGATATTCAATTTTTTGCAGGTAAAGAACGCTCTCAAGAAGAGTTTTTTCACACATTTAACACCCTGCTAGAAAAGAAAAATCAGGTTGTTTTAACTTGTGATAAATACCCTAAGGAAATTCAAGGCTTAGAGGATCGTTTAAAATCACGTTTTGGTTGGGGTTTGCCCGTTGCTGTTGAGCCGCCTGATTTAGAAACACGCGCGGCGATTTTAATGAATAAAGCGCAACAATCGGGTGTCGAATTAGACCATGAAGTTGCCTTTTTCATCGGTAAACGTATCCCCTCAAATGTACGAGATTTGGAAGGTGCATTACGCCGTGTTTTGGCTAATGCTCAATTTACCGGCGCAGCCATTACTATTGATTTTGCCAAAGAAGCGCTGCATGATTTGATCTCTCTGCAAGATAAGTTAGTGAGTATCGAAAATATTCAAAAAACCGTCGCTGACTATTTCAAAATAAAAATTGCTGATTTATTATCTAAAAGTCGCAAACAGTCGGTTACGAGACCCAGACAAATAGCGATGGCTCTAGCAAGAGAACTCACTAGTCATAGCTTGCCTGAAATTGGCGATGCTTTTAGTGGCCGTGACCACACGACGGTAATTAATGCTTGTAAGCGTATTCAAGCATTACGCACTACAGATTATAAAATTGACGAAGATTACGCTAATTTATTACGCACCTTATCGCATTAATGTAAATACCTTTACCCTTGAATGATTTTCTGTAAAATCGAAAATAATTCAACAAAATATACTAGGCAGACATTTGGGATTGTTAACGAAACTTTTAGGAAGAAAGAAGGTATGCCGCGGGATCGTTAGCTTATGCTTTCTCCCACAAGGCCTAAGTGTAGCCATCGCAAAATATACGCCAGAAAATAAGCTGGAATTAGAGTTCAGCGATTTTTTTGCTGTTTCCAATAAAAATGAGCAAGCAACTACTCTCTCCCGCCTTGCTGGTGAATATGACCTAGATGAATTTCATTGCCATTTGCTTTTAGCGCCTGCCGACTATAGGCATTTGACCCTCGAAACACCACCAGTTACCAACGATGAAATGCGTGAAGCTCTACGTTGGAAAATTGCTGATTCAGTTGATTTTTCAGTAGAAAAAGCCTGCATTGATTTTTACCACCTCCCTGATGCCAAACATGCCAGTAGCAAAAAAATGCTCGCGGCTATTGCTAGCTCCGTTGCAGTACTCAAGCCAAAAATAGAGCTCTGCCAACAAGCCGGCCTAGATTTAGAAGTGATCGACATTCAGGAAACCGCTTTACGTAATTTAGCGATTTTACTCCCCGAAAATAATCGCGGTGTTGCGATTTTGCACTTATTACCTAAGAATGGCAGTATCATCATACAGAAACAAGGCCGTATTTATTTATCACGTAAATTAGATTCTGGCTTTGAAGACTTACACTTAGATTCAAATAAATCATCGTTGGAAATCAATGATTTATCTTTAGAAATTCAACGCTCCTTGGACTATGTTGAAAGTTACTACGGCATCCCCTCTATCTCGACTCTTGCAGTTATCCCCATCCCTAGCCATACGGAAAATATTCTCAATCATTTGAATGAAAATTTAAGTGCTAATTCGCGTATTATGGATATTTCTACAATTTTAGAAGGAGATACTATCCTAACCGATAAAACTCAGGCTTACTGCGCAACCGTTATTGGGGCCACTTTGCGTCATGAGGTGGACGACGCATGATTCAACAAATCAACTTATACCAAGAGCTAGTACGAGAAAAAAAAGCAGAGCTAAACAGACAGACATTTATTATTGGTGGTAGTTTATTGTTCTTACTTGTGCTCTGCTATTGCGTTTGGCAAGGCTGGCAAGTTCATCAATTAAAAGCTGAATTACAAGTTAAACAAGCACAATTAAGTACTGAAATAACAGATTTATCGCTTATTCAGTTACAGTACCCTAAGCAAGATATAAACCCTTTATTGGCCAGCGAACTTGACCGTTTACAAAATATTTCTGCCTCTTTAGAGCGTGTCGTGGCTATGTTAAGTAATCAGAAATCCGATAAAAATACCGGCTTCTCAGCTTACTTTAATGCCCTAGCTGAACAGTCAATTAATACTATTTGGTTAACAGAAATAAGCATAGATGCTGAAACAAACACGATTCAGTTACAAGGCAGCACTTACTTGCCCGAGACCTTGCCTCAATTAATCAAACTACTGAATAAAGAGGCCGTGTTTAATGGGCGCTATTTTGCTCATTTACATATGCAAGCCTCAGAAAATAACGCCAAACAGATCAATTTCACGATCAGCACGCAAGTGCCAGAAGAGAACCCCGCGTTATGAACGAGATGTTATTAGCACGCTTAGGGCTATTATCCTTACGCGAAAAGCTTTATATTGTCGCCGCTATACTGGCCGGATTATGGATGGGGCTAGACAATCTATATCTGCAACCTATTTGGCAGCAGCAACAGCAGTTGCGTGAAGAAATGAGCCAAATAGATACGCAATTAAATGATTTAATTGTCGCTAAAGCAGAAATCGAAGCGCAAGGGAAGTTTAATCCAAATCAACAAAATACACAGGCATTAAGCAAGGTAAAAGCGAACTTAAAACAGATCAAACAAAAAGTTCAACTAGGTAGTAAGCGTTTTGTCGAATCTGACTCTATGACCTTAGTGCTTGCTGAGCTATTAAATGATGACTATGGATTACAACTGGTCCGCGCAGAAAAGTTGCCGGTAACATCGTTAACCGAGCAAAAAGAAGAAAAATCATGGGTGTTTCAGCACGGCCTAAGTTTAACTTTTTCCGGTAATTACCAAAACACGCTACGCTATCTACAAGCGATAGAAGCTTCTCCTTGGCGTTTTTTATGGCATAGCATAGACTACAAAACACAAGAATATCCGACAGCAGAAGTGACTATTAAAGTCTATACTTTAGGTTTTCAGGAGCATTGGTTACGTGTTTAGACTAAAGGTAGTGCTATGTTTTCTAATGCTGAGCCAAGCTGCCGTTGCGCAATTTCGCGACCCTACGAAACCCGTTAATACGCCAACAACCGAACATTCGCCCGCAACTCAAAGCCAAGGTATTGTCTTATCTGCGATCTGGCTTTCGTACCGTTCAAAGCGCGCGACCTTAAATGATAAAACATTAAAACAAGGCGAGTCATTTAACGATATTACCTTGTTAAAGGTAAAGCAGAATTCCGTTTTAATAAAGCATCAAGGGCTTGTTAAACGCTTATACTTAATTCCAGCATCATATAAATCTAATCATTAGTATGAAACATATTTCTCGTCTACTCGCTTTAACTTGCATTCTGGGCACGACTGCCTGCACCCCAGAAAAGCAAATTGTTGATGATTATTTTCCTGATGTTATTGCCCCAGAGCAAGCAAAAGCTCTAACTCCACCTCAAGAAATCAGCGATGCCTTAGTCCCAGATTTTGATCAAACCTTGAATGCAACGCAATACAAACGCTCAAAGCCCGTTGCTGAACGACTTAATATATCTGTTCACGACTTAGATGCGCGTGAATTTTTCATGGGCTTAGTCGTTGATAGTGATGCCAATATGGTGGTTCATCCTGACGTTCAAGGCGCTATTTCATTAACGCTAAAAAAAGTAACGCTTGAACAAGTTTTAACAACCGTACATAAAGTATACGGCTATGATTATAAAAAAATGGATATTGGTTACATTATTTATCCGGCTAGCGCACAAACTAAAATCTTTAAAATTGACCTATTAGATATTACGCGCAAAGGCAAATCGAGTACCCGCGTAACCTTTGGTCAAAGCGCACAACACTCTGACTCAAGCTCAACTGATAGCAGCAGTAAGAGTAAAAACTCTGGCTCAACGTCTGGCGGCTCTATTATTACCCAAACAGATGCTAATTTTTGGGGCGAACTAGAGCAATCATTATATGCCTTAATTGCCGGTAATCCAGAGGCAAGCATTGCTCTCAATAAGCAAACAGGGGTTATTGTGGCTCGGGCAAAGCCGATGCAGCTATTAGAAATCGAACGTTTTATCGACGCTACACAGGCGCAATCACAACGCCAAGTTATTTTAGAAGCGAAATTTATTGAGATAACCTTAGATGACAGTCATCAAGATGGTGTAAATTGGTCAAGCATTGCCAAAGAAAGCGGAAAAGCATTTCTCACTAGTGTTGCACCATTACCCTCTGCAGTTTCTCAGGTGAAAGACGTCTTTACTACTCAAGTACAATTTGGTGACTTCACCGCTTATGTTGAATTATTAGCAACGCAAGGAAAAACAAAAATCCTATCTAGCCCACGAATTTCTACACTTAATAACCAAAAAGCAATTATAAAAGTGGGTAAAGATGAGTACTTTATCACCGATATTTCTTCAGATAATAATAGCTCTGCATCGACAACCACAACAACACAAGATGTCACTTGGACTCCATTTTTCTCCGGCATTGCTTTAGATGTCACGCCGCAAATAAATGATCGAGATGAGGTTACTTTACATATCCACCCTTCCATTACTTTAGTCGAAGCTCAAGATAAACGTTTTATAGCGAATGGACAGGATAACCAAGTGCCTATGGCTCTAAATACTATGCGTGAATCAGATAGCATAGTTCAGGCAAAAAATGGCCAAGTCATTGTTATTGGCGGCTTAATGCAAACCATCAGAACAGAAGGTAAAAACGGCATTCCTTGGTTAAGCGAACTACCGTATCTTGGTTGGTTATTCAGAACTAATACGGGAGCCGGCAAAAAAACCGAATTAGTTATCTTACTAAAACCGACGGTTATTAAGGATGAGCATAGCTGGGATCAAGATTTAACTGACTCTAAAAGACGACTTAAAGAATACGAAGATTTCAAGTTATGGGGCGATACGGATTATCAGCAGTAAAGCGGGCTTTATAAATAGCGATAATTATGTACCAACAGCATTTCGGGTTGACAGAAAAACCATTTAATTTAACGCCAGACACGCAGTTTTTTTGTCAATTACCACCGCACCAAGAAGCACTCAATGTATTATTGCTCGCCCTAAATAATGGCGAAGGCTTTATTAAAATTACGGGCGATGTCGGCACTGGCAAGACCTTATTATGCCGCAAACTGCTTAATGAACTAGATGATCGTTACCAAACAGCCTACCTGCCTAATCCGCATTTAACGCCTTCAGGATTACGTAAAGCTATCGCTGATGAATTTTCTATTGCTTATGCCCAGAATATTAATCAACAACAAATCCTACAATTACTGAATCAATCTTTAATCCAAATTTCCAACCACGGACAGCAAGCTGTATTGATTATTGATGAAGCTCAAGCCATGTCACTAGAAACGTTAGAAGCATTACGTTTACTCACTAATCTAGAAACAGAAAAACAAAAATTACTGCAAATTGTACTCTTTGCTCAACCTGAGCTAGATGAACTTCTAAAGCATAAATCTATCCGCCAATTAAAGCAGCGGATCACCTTTAGCTATCAACTTCGCCCTCTCAATTACACAGAATTAGTCAGCTACATTAACCATCGTTTAACTATTGCTAAATGTACTCAGGTTAATATTTTTTCTCGCTCAGCTCTTAAAGCGTTGCATTATTACAGCCGTGGCATTCCTCGCTTGATTAATATTCTTGCTCATAAGTCGATGCTAGTTGCCTATGGCCGAGGCCAGCATAATATTACAAAATCCTACATACTGATGTCGGCATTAGATACTGAAGATTCCGCTAAAAGTATAGTCCGACGACGTTATAAAAAAATTACTTACGGGGGTTTAGCCTTGCTTACAGTCCTCGCTTGGGCACTTTATGCACAAGGGTTAATATGAGTTTATTAAATCAAATGCTACGCGATATTGAGCATAATAAAGCAACAGCTGCCCCACCATTTGCTCAAGAAAATGCAGTTCATGTCAGCCCTAGCGCAATAAAAAAAAGTGTTAACAAAGCGCTCTTAATAGGTGCATTAATAAGCAGTATCGCTGTATTTTTCACCTATCTAGCGCTATCTAAAGCAAAACAAACAACACTGGTTATAAGTCAACCTTTAGCCATTCCCGAGTTAAAAACAGTATCCAGACAATCAGTAAATGAGCCTAAAATAAAAAATGCTCCTATCGCTGACAAACCGAAATTACTTAAAGTTATTGCTAATCCAATTAAGCCGGAATCCATACGCGTCGCTAAGCCCCTTAAAGTAAAACCAAGCTCCCGCCCCGGCTTAAATGTACCAACAGTTATTAACCCACAGTCAACAAAAAACAGCATTAAAGCTGCCCCTTTAAGCACAGCTCAACAAGCAAATATTCTCTATCAGCAAGCCTCAAAAACCAACAACCCTCAACATGCGATTCGCTTATTAAACCAAAGTATTAAGCTATCGCCCAAACAGAGTAATGCGCGTTTACTATTAACCCGTCTATTAATTAATACTGATAAAAGACAAAGCGCAATTGAGTTATTAGATGAAAGTTTGATCATTTTTCCGAAAAATACCGCATTTATAATGGCTCGTGCGCAACTTTATCTACAGGAAAAAAATACGGAAAGCGCCCTCCAGTTATTAACTCAAATTACCACGTCTTCTAAAAATGAAGCCTATTTAGCATTACTAGCCGCCGCTTACCAGCAGAATAAATCTTACCCTCAAGCGAGAGATCATTACCAAACTTTAGTTCAGCTTAACTCTAACAAAGCCGAATACTGGCTAGGTTTAGCGCTCGCACAAGATGCGTTAAATCAAAAAGAAGCAGCGTATAATGCTTATCAAAATGCATTAAAATTACACAGTTTAAATTCCGCTATAAACGACTATATACAACAACGCCTCAAACAACTCCCTTAAAAGCCCATGGATATTACGGACAAAAGAAAAAAAATTCGTATTGGTGATTTGCTAGTACAAAACCAAATTATTTCCCATGAGCAACTCATGGCGGCATTGGCGGAACAAAAAAAAGTCGGCACCAAATTAGGTCGGACACTTATTGATTTGAACTATCTGAGTGAAACAGATTTCTTAAATTTCTTATCTCGCCAACTACAAATACCGCTTATAGATATTACTAAGCATAAGCGCGATGCAGTAGCGGCAAAGAAGTTACCGGAAAATCTAGCGCGCCGTTTCCGTGTGCTCATTTTAGAAGATAATGAGAGTGATATCTTGCTCGCAATGTCCGACCCTACCGATTTAATGGCTCTCGATGAAGTCAGCCGAATATTGAAAAAACGTGTCCGTCCAGTGGTTGTTCGCGAGTCTTCCCTATTAGTTGTTATCGACCAGTCTTACCGTCGCACTGAAGAAATTTCTCATTTAGCTGAAGAGTTAGAAGATGAATTAACCGAAAATGATTATGATTTTAATGCACTGGTTTCAACAGATGAAATCGTTGATGCGCCAGTCGTAAAATTATTACAATCTATTTTTGATGATGCGATACAAATGAATGCCTCGGACATTCATATTGAGCCGGATGAAAAAGTACTACGTATTAGACAGCGAATTGATGGCGGTTTAACTGAGCAAGTCATCGATGAAGTAAAAATTGCTTCTGCCTTGGTAGTGCGCCTTAAACTAATGGCTGGGATCAATATCTCAGAAAAGCGTATTCCTCAGGATGGCCGCTTTAATATCACCGTTAAAGGAAAAAAGCTGGATGTGCGTTTATCTTCCTTGCCCATACAGCACGGAGAATCGATCGTAATGCGTATTTTAGATCATTCCAAAGGGCTATTAGATTTAAACGCTTTAGGCATTCCTGAGGACACCTTAAAATGCTTTCGTAAACATATTAATAGTCCACACGGTTTAGTGCTCGTTACTGGGCCGACTGGTAGCGGTAAAACCACGACTTTATATGCCGCATTAACCGAAACCAACAAGCCCGAAACTAAAATTATCACCGCAGAAGATCCTGTGGAATATAGTTTACCTAGGGTCAATCAAGTACAAATTAATGATAAAGTCGGTTTAACTTTTGCGAGTGCCCTACGCTCTGCTCTGCGCCAAGACCCTGATATTATCTTAGTGGGGGAAATGCGTGATGCTGAAACCGCAGATATTGCCATTCGAGCTTCCATTACCGGTCATTTAGTTTTTTCTACGCTACACACTAATGGCGCAGTAGAAACGGCAACTCGCTTATTAGATATGGGTATACAAGGCTATATTTTAGCCAGTGCCTTGCGCGTTATTATTGCTCAGCGTCTAGTTCGTAGGCTCTGTGAAAATTGCACACAACCAGCCGTTATAGATGAAGGGCAAAGTACTTGGCTAAGTGAAGTATTCAAAATAAATGCGGCTGACTTTCCATTTAAACAAGGTACTGGCTGCCCTCATTGTAAAAACTCAGGCTATAGCGGCCGTATTGGTGTCTATGAATTATTAGAAATGCGCCATGAGACATTAGACGCGCTGCGCCGAGGTAACTCTGCCGATTTCACTGCCGCAGCTCTAGCAACGCCAAATTTCAAGCGCTTCTCAGATTGTGCTTTAACTTATGCAAAATCGGGGGTAACCTCTATTGCTGAGGTTATTCGCGTTTCAGGTGATTAGGAACCGCGATTAAATAATACCAATCCCAATATATTTGCACTTAAACTCATATACCCAAGAAAAACCGTCATTCCTACATGCTTTTAGCAGGAATCTATAGTGTGCGCATGGATTCCCGATTAAAAACCTCGGGAATGACGACCATTACAGTAATTATTTATTGGGCTTGGCATTACTTGCCTCACATTCCTTAGTCTAAGCCTTAGAGATGAAGACTTATCTGATTACCTATAACTTTCAACCTATAAAAAATCTCCTGTAGCCCGTTATGGAGCATGCGGATACGGGAAATTCGGAGGCCTTATATCTTGTCTACTCTGGACAGAACATAATCCCTGACCATATATAAAGCAGCAATACTACGAGCTTCAGTACATTCGCCACCCATCACTAACTCCGTTAAATTATCCAGTTTCCAAGGTATGACCTCTAATTCCTCAGGCTCATCGCCTGCCAGCTTTTCTGGGTATAAATCTTGGGCAAGCATAATATCAGTCATATGTTCCATATAACTGGGCGCTAAAGAAAATGAACTTAGTTGCTGGATATTATGCGCGCCATAACCCACCTCTTCTTTTAATTCACGGTTTGCTGCTTGCACACAGCTTTCGCCATTATCTATTTTTCCTTTAGGCAATCCTAGCTCATAACGCTCTACGCCTGCTGAATACTCGCGTATCAATAGCACTGTTTCATTATCAATTAGAGGAATAATCAAGACAGCACCATTACTACCATGGCCTCTAGCCAATCGCTCATATTGCCTGGTCACACCATTGCTGAACTCTAAATCTAAAGCTTCAATTTTAAACAGCTGAGATTGAGCCACGATATTTCTATTAAGTATCTTCGGTTTTTCTGACATTTTTGTTATGGTGGCTAATATTATTTTTCTTAACTATAGCTTTTGTTATGCTCAATTGGAACAAAATTAATACTGTCTTGCTAGATATGGATGGCACTTTACTGGATTTGAATTTTGACAACCATTTCTGGCTAGAGTTTGTGCCGCAACGTTATGCCCAACAAAATCAATTGTCACTAGCTGAATCCAAGCAGTTTTTGCAGCCTTTATTTAAAGACATGGAAGGGCGCTTAGAGTGGTATTGCCTGGATTACTGGAGTCAGCGGCTAAATTTAGATATTGCCGGTTTAAAAGCTGAAATTTCCGGTTTAATCGACATTTTGCCGCATGTGACTGAATTTTTAACGGCATTACAGCAAACAGATAAATCCGTGTTTTTGGTGACTAATGCTCACCCTGATAGCTTGTCATTAAAAATGGAAAAGACCTGTTTACAGCCCTTTTTTAAGCAGATTATTTGCTCGCATGATTTTGGTTTCGCCAAGGAACATCAGTCATTCTGGGATGCATTTCAAGCACAGCAAGGCTTTACTAAGCAGTCAACATTGATGGTTGATGACAGCTTAGCTGTATTACGTGCCGCACAATCCTTTGGCATTGCGCATTTAATCAATATTAATAAACCGGATTCGCAAAAATCCGCAAAAATTATTAACGAGTTTCCTGCTATTACTGATTTTCGGGAAATTATGCCGGCTAGCGTTAACTGATTTAACTTTCAGCGGGCTTAACGCTCTTTTGAACTGCTTTAGGTCGAGGCTTTCTTGCTCTAGTATCTCTTGTCGTTCTATTCGGACCTGGTTTTCTCGGCGGTCTAGGGCGAGCGGCTGGCTTTATAATTTCTGGCAGTAACTCTTCAGTAATTCGCTGCACAGGAATTTTATGACCTATGTAATCTTCAATGTCAGGCATCGAATAAGCATATTCCTCACAAATAAAACTAATCGCTTCACCACTCGCGCCAAAACGTGCGGTTCTACCAATCCTATGTACGTAATCTTCGACATCTTGAGGCAGGTCAAAATTAAATACATGCGATACATCGGGAATATGTAACCCACGAGCGGCAACATCAGTGGCAATCATAATCGTGACTTTACTTTCTTGAAAATCAGCCAATAATCGCTGACGTTTATCCTGAGGCACGTCACCGCTAAGTAGCGCGACTTTATGCCCATTGGCGGTTAGATAATCCTCTAACTTTTCAGCGCTACGCTTGGTATTAACAAAAATAATACTACGCACAGGACTATGCGTTTGAATCAAACCAAGCAATAAGGGGATTTTCTGCTCATTTGCGGGACAAAATGCAACTTCATTCACTGAGTCAGCAGTCATCGTTTCGCTTTCAATTTTAACCATGACGGGCTGATTCATATGCTCATAAGCTAATTCCGACACTTTAAACGATAAAGTCGCGGAAAAAAGCAAATTTAACCGTTTGTCAGGACTTGGCATGCGATTTAACAAATAGCGTATATCTTTAATAAAGCCAAGATCAAACATTCTATCGGCTTCATCTAAAACCATAACTTGAATATTATCCAAAGAAAAATCTTTTTTCCGATAAAAATCAATAAGCCGCCCTGGAGTAGCAATCATAATGTCCACATTACCTTGCACAACTTTTTGTTGTTTTTGGTAATCAGTGCCGCCGTAAATCAGAGCCATATTAAAATTAAGATACTTACCTAGTAACAAGGCATCTTTATGAATTTGTATCGCTAACTCACGCGTTGGCGCTAAGATAATCGCTCTTGGGTACTTTTTTTCTTCACTTTTGTCATTTAACAGACGCTGAAAGGTTGCCAATAAAAAACTCGCCGTTTTACCTGTACCCGTTTGCGCTTGCCCGGCAACATCTCGATCCCTTAGAGCAATGGGCAACGACCGATTTTGAATCGGAGTGCATTGATCATATCCCGCGTCGTTCAAGCCACGTAAGATAGAGCTTGAAAGCTCTAAGTTAATAAACCGTGTATCTGTTAAATGTGTTTTTTTCATCTATATAGAATACATCAATAACATTGCATTTGCACTGCAAGATTAGCGCCACAAAGATTTTACTTATGGCACTAAACGTCGAACTTATCGAGTAAAATAGGCAAAAAATATTGACAAATTTTTTCGATACAGGGATATTAGCACTTTGTGAAATAATTTGGAGAATGGCGTGAGTGACTTGGTCCTTCATGTAACTGATAGTAATTTTGACGAACTTGTTTTAAAAGCTGGCACACCAGTGCTAGTTGACTACTGGGCAGAGTGGTGTGGTCCTTGCAAAATGATTGCCCCAGTTTTAGATGAAATTGCCAGTGAGTATAAAGGCAAAATTACTGTTGCAAAACTAAACATTGATGATAATTCTGCGACACCAGCACATTACGGCGTACGTGGCATTCCAACGCTAATGCTATTTAAAGATGGCGATATTGAAGCAACTAAAGTTGGTGCATTAACAAAATCTCAGCTTGCTCAGTTTATCGACGACAACATTTAATTGTTCTTATCTAGGAAGTAATCAATAATAATTTGTTACTTCCTAGATTTATATGTATACTTTGTCTCTGGTGCTGACCTCACTTGCACTGTCAAAACATCAAACCATCCACATCTTTACCTTAAGCTGACTTTGTCATTCTACACAAACAGCGCCTTCTATTTTAAACACCTCTTTGTATGAACCTTACTGAATTAAAACTAAAACCTATTCCAGATATTATCTCGCTTGCAGAAAGCCTAGGCATTGAAAACGTTTCTCGAACGAGAAAGCAAGAAGTTATTTTCTCGATTCTAAAAAAACAAGCAAAAAGCGGCGAAGATATTTACGGTGACGGGGTTTTAGAAATATTACAAGATGGTTTCGGCTTCTTAAGAACACCCGGCAGCTCATATTTAGCTGGCCCTGATGATATTTATGTTTCTCCTAGCCAAATTAGACGTTTCAGTCTTCGCACTGGCGACACCATCAGCGGAAAAATCAGACCACCTAAAGATAACGAGCGTTATTTCGCTATGCTTAAAGTTGAAAAAATCAATTTTGAGCCACCCGAAAATGCAAAACATAAAATTCTTTTTACCAACCTAACTCCTTTATTTCCTAATAAACGCTTCATTATGGAGCGCGGTGATGGCTCTAGCGAAGATTTAACTGGCCGAGTTATTGATTTAATTGCGCCTATAGGTAAAGGTCAGCGTGGACTTATCGTATCTCCACCAAAGGCTGGTAAAACCATGATCCTGCAAAGCTTAGCTCAGTCTATTGCAGAAAATAACCCTGAGTGCTATTTAATCGTACTACTCATAGATGAACGCCCTGAAGAAGTAACAGAAATGGAACGCTGTATTCGCGGCGAAGTTATCTCTAGTACTTTTGATGAACCTGCTGCACGCCACGTTCAAGTCGCAGAAATGGTTATCGAAAAGGCTCGTCGCTTAGTTGAGCACAAACACGACGTAGTTATTTTGTTAGACTCATTAACCCGCCTAGCTCGCGCTTATAATATAGTCGCACCGTCTTCAGGCAAGCTGCTTTCCGGTGGTGTTGATGCTAATGCACTTGAAAAACCTAAGCGTTTCTTCGGTGCAGCAAGAAATATCGAAGAGGGCGGCAGTCTAACTATTATTGCAACTGCGCTAGTTGATACTGGTTCGCGTATGGATGAAGTGATTTACGAGGAATTCAAAGGTACCGGTAACATGGAGTTACACCTTGAGCGTAAAATCGCTGAAAAACGCATTTATCCAGCGATTCATATTAATCGCTCTGGTACGCGTAGAGAGGATTATTTAATTAGTCCTGACGAGCTACAAAAAACTTGGATTTTACGTAAAATTCTACAGCCTATGGATGAAATGGCCGCCTCTGAGTTTATCCTCGGTAAACTTAAAGACTTCAAAACCAATGTTGAATTTTTTGAATCAATGAAGCGCTAAAACCTAGCCTTTTTGATTTAAACTTAAGCAGAAAAAAGGGGTATTAGTTACGAACTACGTAACTAATACCCCTTTTTTATTTTAGCTTTTTAACGGCACATAACCCTCAGGCATTTGAAAGTCTGAACCAAATAAAAACTTTTCTCTTTCTGATTCAATCAGCGCCTTAGCTTTAGGCTCAAAACTAGCTAGACGATGTTCGTTAATTAATACCGTTTGCATAGCCATCCATTCTTTCCATGCTTTTTGGGAAATATGATCGTAAATATATTGCCCTTTAGATCCAGGAAAAGGAACTGAACCCAAACCTTCTTCCTCTGTTCCTAGCTTTTCACATTGTACTAATCTAGCCATTTTATTCCTCATTAATTTCATCAAATAACTGCTTTACCGGAGCAGGCAAAGCAATGTTTTTCGTCTGTAGATGTTTATACCAGAGAGCCTTATCGGCTTCCAGCACATTATTTATAGGGTTATCCACATACAACAGTACCGGCTCGTAATCCAAATGATAATGCGAGAAGGTATGCCGCCGGATAGCTAAAGCTTCTTTTTTAACTATATTGATAGACCTCGAGTGACACCAGCCCTCTAACTCTTGCATATCATCGATCTCGGGCACACTCCACAAACCTCCCCAAATGCCTACAGGCGCTCTTTTTTCCAACAAAATTTCCTTATTCTGATTCAATAGCAGAACAAAAACACTTTGTTTGATGGGTATTTTTTTACGGACTTTCGGCGTCGGCAACTCATGCACACGCCCTTGCTGCAAAGCAAGGCAATCTGAACTCAAAGGGCACGCAGGGCAATTGGGCTTTGAGCGAGTACATAAAGTTGCCCCCAAATCCATCATTGCCTGCGTATAATCCGCCACTCGCTTTTCTGGCGTATAAAATGCGCTAACTGCCCACAATTGCTTATTAACAGCATTACCACCTCCCGTCCAGCCTTGTATCGCCTTAAATCGCGCCAATACGCGCCGCACGTTACCATCTAAAATAGGTTCGCTTTTATTGAACGCGATACTTAAAATAGCTCCCGCAGTCGATTGGCCAACCCCAGGTAAAGCCATTAAGCTTTCTAAAAAATCAGGAAAATAGCCAGCTTGCTGTATTACTATTGCAGCTTTATGCAAGTTCCTTCCCCGAGCATAATAACCTAAACCTGCCCACAAGCTGAGTACCTCATCTAAAGGTGCATTCGCAAGTGCATCGACATCAGGATAACGCTGAATAAACTTATTAAAATAAGGTATCACAGTGACAACTTGCGTCTGCTGTAACATGACTTCAGAAATCCAAACCCGATAGGGTGTGGCTGGCAATTGCCAAGGCAGGTCCTTGCGTCCGAATTGGTCAAACCAATGTAGCAAATTTTCTTGAAAAGCTTGGGGGGTCATAAATAAATCGCTGTAAACTATGCACTTAATAACACATAGTTTACAAGCAAAATGAGGATCTAACGATCTAAAAGGAACGAGAACTCAATAATACCCGAGTCTAACTTGTCTTTTGACTCCACCGCCGCGCTAGAAAAACAGCTGCGTAGCTGACTATGCGCCTGTTTTCCTAACACGCCCGTGAGGCCAAAATCCTGCATCATACTGTTGGGTATTATTAATATCCTCGCCCCTAGGCCTAGAAAAAACCTTTTAAAAATTTATTAACCGCCTTACCAGCGCCTTCACCGAGGTGCTTATCAATCTCTTTATTGATTTTTTCCTCTTCTTTCTCGGTGATCATTGATAAAGCATCAACAGTATAACTAGGCTTAGAGAATGTACCACCTACCTTTATTGCCACAGGCCGTGCATTAGAGGCTTGCTTAGCCTTAGCTTGCACTTTATAGCTTAATGCTTCATTAACTAGGTTAGCTGTACCAGCGCCTTTTACCTCTACTGTAGAAGACTCTAATAAGAAGTCTGGGTTATTAATAAGGCCTTTATTAACTGTTGCCGTTCCTTTCAACACAGAAAACAAAGTTTGCTCATTTTCATAACCCTCTTTCATAGATTTACCCTGAGAAAATAACTTGCCCATATCAATCATTTTCTGCACATTAAAGCCAGTTATCGCGCCTTTAGCCACAGAAAAGTCAATATTCCCGCCTAAGGTTGACTTAATAGCAGGAATGGTATTGCCTCGCATATTTAGTTTAGCTGCAATATTTGCTTCTCCCTTTATTTTAGCTGGCGTATCAGGCTGCATTGCGCTAAATAATGGCTCTAACTGTACGCCTAAGATTTTTTCATTCAAGCTAATCCGCGGGGTCTTCCCTTTTGCATTAACACTTATTTGACCGTTATAGCGACCACTATAAAGCTGCTTAATACTTTGTTTAGTCGTTAAAATACCTTGCTTCGCTTGCAAGTTTAAACTTACGCCAGCCATACTTAATTTAGCAACTTTTAACTTAGCAATGCTTAAATTTCCCGTGACATTCAATCCACGGATAGTTTCCATCGGTATTAAAGTTGTCGCTGCAGCCACGGCCGTTGCAGGAGTGGCTATAGGCGTGGACTTTGCTCCTTCTTTTTTAGGCGCGGTATAACGATCAACATTAATACCATCAATTACTAAATTAAAAACAATCGCTGGATTT
>JAUVAA010000186.1 GCA_030591965.1 bacterium | reverse complement strand
TGGAAATAACAGTGAAAAAATAGCTGTGTTACAAGCGGACTGGTAACTTTTCACTAACCTTCATAAAAATACCGTCATTCCCGAAGTATTTAATCGGGAATCTGTCTGTTGCTATAGATTCCTGCTAAAGCTTGTGCCCACGCTCGACTGGGTAGCATGCAGGAATGACGGGATATTTTGATGTTTTCTAGGAGATCTGAACGGTTACGCGGACTGAAGTCCGCCCTACGATTTTTTAATGCTCAATAACACTATTTATGCGGCGTTCGATAAGCTTTACAGTCCACACTAAAGCGCTCCATTTTTCTATCTAACTTTAGAGCGGTCAATTGCCCCCCCCATAAACAGCCAGTATCAATCGCATGTGTATTTTGCGAATGGTGATAGCCAATGGCTGACCAATGACCAAAAATTATTTTCAAATGCGAGTTTTTCCTATGGGGCAAATCAAACCACGGCTTTAAGTGTTTCGGCTGACTACCTAACTCACCACTGTATTGAAAATCTAACCGCCCTTTTTCATCACAAAAACGCATACGCGTAAAACAGTTCACGGCAAAACGTAACTGCTCAGCTCCCTTTAATTTCTCGCTCCAAACATTCGGCTCATTACCATACATGGTTTTAAAGAACTTTAAATAATGATCGCTGCGTAATTCAGCTTCCACCTTAGCCGCCATTTTCTTAGTCGTAAAAAAATCCCATTGTGGCGGTAAACCTGCATGCAACATACAAAAATCATCATTGTAATGAAACAAAGGCCGATACCTTAACCAGTCTAATAATTCCTTTTTATCTTTTGCTTCTAGAATCGGCTTTATGGTGTCCTTTGCGCGCAAAGGCGAAGACTTATAAGCAACCGCGAGTAAATGTAAATCGTGATTACCTAGTACGGAAACAGCAGAATTACCTAGTGATTTAATAAACCGTAAGGTCTCTAAAGATTTCGGCCCACGATTAACTAAATCGCCAACAAACCAAAGTTGGTCTGTTTTTTTATCAAAATTGATTTTTTTTAATAAACGCAATAAATCATCATGACAGCCCTGTATATCACCTATCGCATAAATAGACATTGTTAATGCAGTATCCGTGGAATTGAGAGTGTAAATTGTGGGATAAGTGCATCAAACGTTTCGCCGGCATCGGACACCATCTTATATTCACCTTGCATAATACCCACCGCAGTATTAATCAGAGCACCACTGGTATAAGTAAACGCTTCGCCTGGTTTTAAATGCGGTTTTTTACCCACCACGCCATCACCACGCACTTCTTCAACCTTACCATTTGAATCCGTAATCAACCAATGTCGGCTGAGTAGTTTCGCGGCAGTTGCACCAACATTTGCAATCGTTATAGTATAAGCAAAGGCATATTTATGCTCACTAGGCTTAGATTGGTCTTCTATATAGCGAGCTTTAACCTCAACTAAAATTTTATTTTCTTCACTCATATAAGAATCTACCCCCGATAATAAGTAAATATTCTAGCATCTATCTTGCTCGACTTAGATACAATTAACAAAAACCTACAATACAAGCGCACAGCCTGACTATGAATCAAAAAATAATAACCCAAGAGATGAAAGTCCTACCTATAATCAATTCAGAGTTTGAAATACAGCGCCGAATTGATTTTATTAAGCAGCGACTTAGGCAGGCAAAGTTAAAAATTTTAGTACTAGGCATTAGCGGTGGAGTTGATTCTACAACTTGCGGTCGACTGGCACAATTAGCCGTTAATCAACTGAATGCAGAAGAGAGCGGTAGTGACTATCAATTTATAGCTGTACGCTTACCTTATAATATCCAAGCCGATGAAAGCGATGCACAACTCGCCTTGCAATTTATCCAGCCCAGTCAAAGTATTTCCATCAATATACAAGCTGCTGTAGAAGGCATGCATAATGAAACAACGCAGATATTAAAGCAACAAGGTTTACTCACAAACTCAGCTTCGAGCATAGACTTTCACAAAGGCAATGTTAAAGCCCGCGCGCGCATGATGGCTCAATATGAGGTCGCTGGCTTGTTAGGTGCTTTAGTTATAGGCACCGACCATTCTGCGGAAAATATAACCGGATTTTTCACCAAATGGGGCGATGGTGCCTGTGACCTAGCACCTCTTTTTGGTTTAAATAAACGCCAAGTCAGACAATTAGCTACAAGTTTAGGCGCGCCTGTTTCGTTAATAGAAAAAGCACCCACCGCCGACTTAGAAGATTTAGCGCCGAATAAAACTGATGAAGCAGCTCTAGGCTTAACTTATCATCAATTAGATGATTTTCTTGAAGGTAAACCTGTTCCTGAGCCTGTCAGTCAGTTAATTATTGATACTTTTCACAAGACACAACATAAGCGCCAAGCCATTCCGACTTTGTATGATTAACAGATGTTACGCTGATTTTATAAACACCTACTACCATCAATATTACTTTACTGCTCTAATCAGTTTCACTAGATGCGAACTTGCGGCTAATACTTCTACCGAACTAAATCCACATGCTTGTACTGTTTGAACTGTTTTCCTATTAATATTCGCTCCTACTAATCGTACCGTTAACGAGTTAAGCAAGTGCATTATTGGCGCGATCAGTGGGTTCGAACTCAGTACATGCTCTAGCAATAAAACTTCACCGCCAGGTTTACAAACTCGTTTTAACTCTTGTAAACCTTGTTCAGGATCAGGTACTGAACAAAATAAAAATGTGCCAATCACTGTATCAAAATAATTATCAGGGAAATCTAACGCCTGTACATCCATCTCTAATAATTTGATCTTCAGACTCAAACTTTGGCGTTTCTTTTTCGCCTCTTGAATCATCACAGGGCTAAAATCAATTGCGCTTATATTTTTATTAGCAGGATAGTAAGAAAAGTTTTTCCCAGTACCAACACCCACTTCGAGAATTTTTTCTCCAGTAACCTTATCCCAAATATGCGTTCGTAAATCACCAAACATCATTTTTTCCATCATGCCTTCGATGCGGTCAAAATAGGGTGCAATACGATCGTAACGTTTTTTTATAATATCGGTTTGGGTAGTCATGAGCTTTTAGGTTTAGGAGTGAGAGGTAAATAACTTAAATTCAAGTAATATGCGGGGTTTGTATTCTGTGGGAGTGGCTTTAGCCATGACTTTATACAAATCGCGGCTAAAAGCCCCTCCCACAACATTTTACTTTATCGCTTCATAGCCTTGTCGGCTTACATTTATTTATACAGCAATAGGAGCGGAAATATGTGGATGCGGGTCATAGCCAATGATTTCAAAATCTTCAAAATGATAATCAAAAATGCTATCTGGCTTACGTTTAATAATTAACTGTGGCAGTGCTTTAGGCTCTCGTTGTAATTGGGTTTTCGCTTGCTCAAAATGATTGCTATACAAATGACAATCACCAATTGAAATAATAATTTCCCCAACATCTAAATCACATTGCTGCGCGATCATGTGCGTAAAAATTGCTAGGCTACACGTATTATAAGGATTTCCTAAAAACAGGTCATTACTACGTATATATAAAGATCCGCTTAGTTTTCCATCAGCAACATACCATTGATAAAGTAAATGACAGGGGGGGAGGGCCATTTTTCCATTGGCCACATTTTCTTGTGGCGTTTTACTTTCATCAGGTAAATCAGCCACATTCCAACCACTAATAATATGCCGACGGCTATCCGGATTATTTTTAATACCCTCAATTAAAGCACTTACCTGATCATAGCTTTCGCCTTCCACACCTTGCCAATTTCGCCATTGCGCACCATAAACTGGCCCTAATTCACCCGTTTCTGTTGCCCACTCATTCCAAATGCTTACACCATTATCATTAAGGTACTTAATATTAGTATCGCCTTTTAAAAACCAAAGCAGTTCATGGATAATCGATTTAGTATGCAGGCGTTTAGTTGTCACTAAAGGCAGCCCTTCTTGCAAATTAAAGCGGATCTGACGACCGAAAAGTGATTTAGTCCCCGTCCCTGTACGATCGCCTTTTAAACAACCAGCGGTAAGCGTTTCTTCTAATAATTCAAGATATTGTTTCATTATTCTGTTGTGTGTAATGCGTTAAGTATCTGTGTAAACACATTTAACATTTCTGTAGGATGGGTAGAATGAAATGCCTACTTTTAGGCACGAAATGAAACCCATCAATCTCACGCAGAATGATGGGTTTCGCAAAAAGACGCTCTACCCATCCTACATAAAACTTAACATACAAAATGTTAAAATAATTATTCTTAAGTACTTACTTAGTAAAACAAATACTATTAAGCAAATGATTTTCTCTGAAGTTAAAAAGCTTTAATGTACTCTTTACCTAGCTTGTAGGTTTTTGGCGATAGGCTAAGCCTAATAACACAGTACCAATTGCAATAAGCGGTATAGATAAAATTTGTCCCATCGTTAACCAGTCCAAGGCTAAATAGCCTAAATGTGCATCTGGCACGCGGTAAAATTCAACAATAAAACGGAATAGTCCATAAAACAAGGCGAACAACCCTGACACCGCCATAGCTGGTCTTGGTTTGCTTGAGAAAACCCATAAAATTAAAAATAGCGCCACACCCTCTAAAGCCGCCTCATATAATTGCGAAGGATGCCTAGCTAAAGGACCACCGCCAGGGAACACAAAAGACCAATAAACATCAGTAGGTTTGCCCCATAACTCTGCATTAATAAAGTTGCCGATTCGACCAGCAAGCAATCCCACCGGAACAACTGGAGCAATAAAATCTGTCAGTGCCAGCATGGTACATTTTTGCTTTCTAGCAAAGATCCACATAGCGGTAATCACACCTAATAAGCCACCATGAAATGACATGCCGCCTTGCCATACTTTAAACAGCATCACAGGATCAGCTAAAAAGTGATTAAAATTATAGAAAAGCACATAACCAAAACGTCCACCTAAAATAACCCCCATCGCAGCATAGAAAATTAAATCCTCTAATGCTTCGCCTTTGATAGGAGAGTTAGGTTTGTTGACACGTTTACTTAATAAATACCACGCCCCCGCTATACCGATTAAATACATAAGACCGTACCAATGAACTTTAATAGGGCCGAGACTAATTGCTACAGGATCTATAACAGGAAAAGTTAACATAATTTTTTAGTTTTATTGTGCATAAAAAAAGGGTGAATTAACATGTTGCTAATTCACCCTATGATATCAAAACTTGGGATAAAACCTAGGAGCGTAAGCCTAGGCTTCAATTTATCTGTAACTATTTAGTGTAATACCTAAGTTCATATAATAAGGAATCTCATAAAAATGCTCATACCCAATCATTATAGTTTGGCTATAATGAATGAGCTTATCGGGCCGCAGTACTTTAGCACTGCTATTTTAGGCTACGAAGGCAGGCTAAAGCACTGCGCCCCATTTTGTATTACTCTTAACTTAATGGCAGTGGGCTCTAAAGCGGGTAAGTTCATTCTTTTAAAGTTCCTAAGGCCCCTTCTCCAGTGGGAGAAGGTTGGGATGAGGGGGAATTAAAAGAATATTTATCTCCTCACCCAACCCTATCCAGCAAGAGAGGGCTTTAGAGTAGCATTCGCCATTTTATGCTGAAAGTTACATTTATCTTTTCTAAACGTCTAAATTAGAAACCTCTAAAGCATTTTTAACAATAAAGTCACGACGCGGCTCGACTATATCGCCCATTAGTGTGGTAAATACTTCATCAGCAGCTATCGCATCAGCAACACTCACTTGTAGTAAAACCCGCGCATTAACATCTAAAGTTGTTTCAAATAACTGCTCAGGGTTCATTTCCCCCAAACCTTTATAACGCTGGATATGCTGACCTTTCTTAATTTCACGCATCATCCACTCAAACGCATCTTTAAAATTACTGACCGCTTGCTTGCGCTCGCCCATTTGCATATAGGATTCATCGCTAAATAAATCATGCGTATTTTCAGTGTAGGTAGCAATTTTTCTATAATCATTACTGTTAAAAAAGATCGCTTCCAGAATAACTATTTTTTCCACACCATGCG
>JAUVAA010000120.1 GCA_030591965.1 bacterium | reverse complement strand
CCTGTCGCTTAGCCTGTCCTAAAATACCAATCGCATAGGCAGCACTAACAAAAATAAAAACATATTGAGGTTTGACTTTAAGCACTTTAATAATATCCAGCATCGATCTAGGCCCGACAACAAGTAAGGCCGCTATGCGCATCGCATGTGGCGTAATCACTAGGCGTGTGAAATTAGGCCATTGCTTAAGGTAAATCGGTTCAGATATGCTCAACACAGCAGGGTAACGCCCTTTTGAGGTCCAACAGGCTAATTTCCAAACAAAAGCATTCATTTCCTGAAATTTATCCAGTTCTGTTGAAAAACCTTCTTCTTTTGGATTAACTTTGGATAAAGTCATAACCTTGACATCAGAAACAGGTACAGAACTGACCTCAACACCCGCAAATGCACGTAATTGTTTATCATCAGCATCTAACCAAAGCTCATGACTGTGCGGCAAGATAATTAATGGCTTCCAGCCCGAATTAAGCTTAATAACTTGCCCTTTTTCATAAGCAACTTGAATAGATGACTGTACATAGCCCTGATAATATTGCTTTGTGTGATACCTTGCGTTACGCCACTGTTCTGGGTCATTAAAATTAACTCCCTTCACTATGCCAATAAAACTGGAAAAATTCTGCTCATTAATCATCATGGCAGCTTTATGTTTTGCAGTTTTCTTCTGCTCCAAAGGGTTACTGAAAACTTTTTTCTCTGTGGCTAATTCAAAGGGAGCTTGTTTTTCTTTAGAGGGCTTAAGCTTACTAACTTTAGCTGTATCAACCTTTGCTTCTGCACGAATAGGCTCTTCAGGTTTTATTAACTTAGTGGTTTTTTTCTTTTTCCCTTTTAAGGTATCTTTCGCTTCCTTAAAGGCCGCTAGCATAGTTTCAGTTTTGGCTGGCTTTTCGACAAAAATTGTATGCTCTATCTTTAGTTTTTCTAAGGATAAAATAATAATCGGCCTTAAAGGCTTGCGTGCTAAACAATGATCTAAAGTAACTCTAGCATCTATTGCATCCGCATCAATAATATCCACTTCTGCTTCATGCTCTTCAACGATTTTCGCCACACCTTTACACGGCCCTTGAATAAACAGAGTCATTGTTTTATGCGTTCGGCCATCCATCCCATAAAGCGAAACAGCCAAAAGATCAGTCGGTTTACTTTTCATTTCATTTCATTTCATTTAATTGATTGAAGTAAGTGTTTAGAACATTCCATTGCACTTGCATAGGATGGTTAATTTTTGCCAAAGCAAGTTGCATCTTGTTAAAGCCATCTCGATCATTAGTAGATTGATACAACTCAATGAGATCAGTATGAATTTCACTGCGCTGTGGCATTTCTAATATAGCCGACTCTAACACTTTAACTGCTTCCTCTAGCTGACTGTACTCAACATACTCTCGGGCAATTTGTAATGGATCATGTTTTACACTACTAACTGCATCATTCTGCTGCACTAAGACTAAATCCTTCCTAGACTCCAAGCCTCGTGTTAAAACAGTATAAACATTACCTTGAATTAATTGAGAAGCATTTAGATAAGCCTGCAATTGTTCAAATAGAGGTGTAGATAAATGGTTTCTCGCTCCAACTAACATCCTCTGCTTAATAGCATCACCAGCCGCCTCTAAAACAACAAATAAATCCATCAAGGCCGCAGACAATTGAGTTTCATTATTTTTCTCGTAACAAAGTGTGATACGTTGCAAATGGGTAAGTAAATTTCTAGGTTGTTTTATAATGGTATAAACCAAATCTTTTAAGATTTCATCATTAGCGCCATGGAAATGAAGTTGCGTATTATTTTCCAGTAAAAAAACAGGCTCGTTAAAACCGTAATCCGAGAAACTCAAAGTGCGTACAGTATCACTTATAACTAACGAATAACTTTCTGGCATCTATATCTTCCTCATTCAGTTTAATGAAGTGTAGTTCAAGCTAAGTATAATCCTAGTTTATTTATAAAATATGCGTTCTATCTCACAGGCTGAAATATTTAAATCTCTAGCTTTAAGATTTTTAGTCGTATTTTTTGAATGCTCAATAGATTCGCTATATGATATTCACCGCGCTCACCTAAAATATAACACTCATGAATCATCCAGAATTTCCCTTATCTCCCGAACTCATACACCTAAATCATGCAGCCGTTGCACCTTGGCCAAAACGAACCAGCTTAGCAGTCAAAAATTTTGCTGAACAAAATACCCAATATGGATCTTCTTTTTACTTGGATTGGCTAAAAAAAGAAACCGAATTACGTCAACAATTACAAACTTTACTTAATGCGCCAAGTAAAGATGATATTGCTTTAGTCAAAAATACCTCTGAAGCCTTATCTTTTGTTGCTTATGGCTTAGACTGGCAAGCAGGTGACAATATTGTTTCCAGTAATGAGGAATTCCCATCTAACCGTATCGTTTGGCAATCCTTAGACTCTCAGGGCGTAGAATTTCGTGAAGCTGATTTAACCAGCGGAGAATCCCCAGAAGATGCATTGTTTGTTTTAGTCGATCAGCACACCCGTTTAATTACAATTAGCTCCATACAGTTTGCCAGCGGTCTACGTTTAGATATTGATAAAATCGGCCAATTTTGTAAAGACCGTAATATTTTATTCTGTATAGATGCCATCCAAAGTTTAGGTGCGGTGCAATTTGATATACAGAAGTGTCAGGCTGATTTTGTTATGGCTGACGGCCATAAATGGATGTTTGGCCCAGAAGGTTTAGCTGTTTTTTATAGTTCAGCCGCAGCCAGAAAAAAACTAAAGCTAACCCAATATGGCTGGCATATGATGGAAAATATCCATAACTATGAAAATAAGCCCTGGGCAATCCACCCCACAGCGCAACGCTTTGAATGCGGCAGCCCTAATATGCTTGGCATACATGCATTATCTGCCAGTTTATCTTTATTGCTCGAAATAGGTATGCCCGAAATTGAGCAAAACATATTGGCTAATGCGCAACACTTAATGAGCACCATTCAAAACCGCCCTGATTTAGATCTTTTGACCCAACAAAATGCAGAATTACAATCTGGCATTGTTGTTTTTAAACATCAAACTATAGCCAACGAAACCTTATATAGCCATTTACAAGCTAACCATGTTATTTGTGCTATGCGAGGCGGTGGCATTCGTTTTTCTGCGCATTTTTATAATTCAAAAGATGACTTGGATAAAGCACTTGCCTTAATCCCTAGCGTTTGAAAAATGTCACTTTACAGACAGCTTTATTTCCTGAAAAATAGCTACATTAAATGCCCTTTATAACCCCCCTATAAAAACAGCGATTATGACTCAAAAATTCATTTCAACTAAACCCATACCAAGTAACGAACGACTGATTATGGCGCTCGATTTTCCGAGCATACCTGAAGCACAAGCAATGGTTGAAGAGCTAGGCGACTCAGTGGTTTTTTATAAAGTCGGTATGGAAATTTTCATGTCGGGCGACTATTTTGCATTTATTGAATGGCTGAAATCTAAAAATAAAAAAATATTCGTCGATTTAAAGTTTTTTGATATTCCCGCTACCGTAGGCCGAGCAATTAAAGCACTTAGTAGTAAAGGTGTTGATATGGCAACGATTCATGGAAATGATTCGATTATGCAAGCGGCAGCAAAAGAGAAAGGTGATTTAAAAGTCTTAGCGGTCACTGCATTAACCAGTTTAGACCGTGGCGATTTAGATGACTTAGGCTTTCAATGTGATGTTCAACAATTAGTTTTATCTCGGGCTAAACGCGCACTAAACATAGGTTGTGATGGTATCGTTTCTTCTGGCCTAGAAGTGCCGCTATTGCGTGAAAACTTAGATCACAAATTATTGGTTATCACTCCAGGCGTCCGCCCTGTAGATAATCGCGTTGATGATGACCAAAAACGCGTAGTCAGTGTCGAACAAGCGTTCCAAAATGGCGCAGATTATATTGTCGTTGGTCGCCCTATTCGCGATGCAGAAAACAGTAAAGCGATGGCAGAAAAAATCCAAGCACAAATTGCCTCGCAGTTTTAATTTAAGGCATATTAATTTACCCGCGCCTTTGAGGCGTGGGCATTTAATCTCACGCTATTTACAACAGGAACATTATGACTATTGAACTCATCCGTGACGTACTTGCTTGGTGCTCAGTTATTAATTTCTCGATACTACTCTTATGGTTTATGTTATTTTCATTCGCTTATAATTGGCTATATAAGCTACATAGTAAATGCTTTACCTTATCAGAAGCCAAGTTCGATACGATTCATTATTCTGGTATGGGCTTCTATAAGCTATGTATATTACTGTTTAATTTCGTGCCTTATTTAGCAATAAGAATTGTTATTTAACCAGCGACAAAGCCTTACAACGCTCCTACTAGTTCAGGATTACCTGAAAAATAGATGGAATTATAATTCATTGATATTCATGTATTTTTTAATGCAACTCCCCTAGGGGCATTATTGATTTTTAGTGCTAGAAAAAGCTACAACAGTCTATAGGTTAATGCGCTTAGCACTAAATGCAGGCAAAACTACCAAAGTACAAATAAGCGTAAAAGAGATTCCAATCGCTAATAACAGCCCCATACTGGCAATACCTTGATGGTTAGTAAACGCCAAGCTGGTAAAGCTAAGTAATGTCGTTAATGAACTAAAAAAGACCCCTCGAGCGGTACTGGTCTGTAATAAATGCTCACTTCCCAACCCGGCATGCAGTCGGTGCATAATATGAATACCACTATCGACCCCCATCCCCATTAATAAAGGCAAGGCAATAATATTAGCAAAATTAAAAGGATTACTGAATAATACATTCGTAGCAACAGTCAACAAACCAGCCAGTAGTAACGGCCAAATAACCAAAAAAGTATTACGTAAACTTTTAAGAATAAATAATAGAACTATAAAAATAACAATAATTGCCGTAGAAAATGCCTGAATAAAAACCTCAGTAATAACTTTACCTGCTGCTAAGTCAGAGACAGGTAATCCAGTGACGGAATCATCTACTGATTGTACTTGTGTTGCAAATTCAGTTAAATTCTCCGCATTATTCAAATCTTTCCTAGGATCTATAATCACTTTATAAATACCTGATGCACTTACCCAGTTCACCTTTATATAGTCTGGAATATCACTCAGACCAAATGCATAAGCACTTAAACTGATACTCAATCGCTGCATAGTGTGTGGAAACAAGCCTAAAATATTATCATCAAGCTGTCGGTAACTTACTTTGGGCTCTTTTGTCGCATCCGCAAAAACAATAAACTCGCTAATGTCTAGCTGTAGTTTTTGCAGTAACTCAGACGATGCTTTTCCTGTGGGCTGTGTTAATTCCGAATTAATTTTAACGTTTAAATCCAATAAAGCTTGTCGAGAATCTGCGCTTTCTAAGGGGCGGTCAAAATTACCTAGCTCTGCCCCAAGAATCATATTTAAATCATCAATAATTTCTAATTTATCTTCTTGGTTTTCTGCCACGAAACTCTTTAAGTTAATCACTTTATTAACGGCAGGTAATTGCTTTACCTTTTTTGCTAATGTTTCAGCGCTCGTCAATGAATTACTTAAGCCAATCAATACAAAGGGGGATCTATCTTTAGATTGCAATAAATCCTTGAATACTTGCACGGATTCACTATCCTGATCCCGCAAGTTAATGGGGTTGGAGTCAAGGTACACATAATTAAGTGAAAAGACAGCAGCGGCTGCAAATAAAAAAGAAGTATAGCGAATGGCTCGAGCATGTCGAAAAGGGAAGGTACATACCCAGTGAGGCAATTGAGTCACTTGCGTCTGAGCTAACTTTTTAATTGAAAATACTTTGAGTAAAGCAGGTAACAAAGTGAGTGAGACGATTAAACCAACAAACATGCCTCCCCCTGAAATAAGCCCTAACTCTGAAACACCCTTATAATCAGTAGGAATAAAAGCAAAAAAACCAATGGATGTCGTTAAAGCACATAAAAAAAGTGAAGAACCGAGTATGCGAATACTCCTTTGTATTGCTTGCTCACTAGTCATATGATGCTCCCAGCACTCACGGAAACAAAGACAAATATGAATGGCAAAATCAACTCCAAGACCAATATAGAGTATAGCAAAAGCCACTGAGAGCACGTTTAAATGCCCAACTGCAATAGTTGCAAATCCAGCTGTTAGGATTAACCCCATTATCAGCACTATCAAAGTACAAAGTACTAATTTAATTGAGCGTAAGCCAATGAATAGCACGATAATGACAAGCACAAGCGCAAATAAACCAGAATATACCGTATCCTCGGAAAGCACTCGAAGTTCATCTTCTTCTAGGGCAATTTTCCCCGTCATCCGAATTGTGACTTGTGGGTCTAATAATTTAATTTCCTGAATTATTGTGCGTGCATAATCCATTGAACGCTTAGCTGGCTGCATACTATTAAAATCAGCAATAGGCTTAGCGCTAACGATGCTACGTAAAGTATTTCTATCATTAGCCTCATTCACGGCAAGTAATTTTTGCCAAGATAAATAATGCTTCTGTTTAGCCTGCACTGCAATAAGTGATTGATCAATCTCTGTTAATAATGGATTAAGATCCATCGGTAAGTCATCACCGGTATTTTCCAAAGCCTTACCTAAGATTTCGAGTAAGCCTTGTAAGTGATAATTTTTAGATAAGTAGCCAATAAAGGGCTGAGCATCTGATAACTTATTTGCCAAATCTTCTAGTTTATTCGCCTCGAGATACAATAAGCCCTGTTGCTTTAAAAAAGCATTATCATCAGGGATGTAAACATACTCAAATAACTGTTTATTGGCAGCTAAACGCTTAGCCAACTCATTGCTAGAAATACTGGTTTGCTCAGCGGTAGGTGATTCTACAACTAACAGAACATTGCCAGCATCTTGTGGAAAAGCTTGTTCCCATCTTGCCCTATTTTTTTGAAAAGGCAGGTCTTGTGATAATAATGTTGAGGTATCTGTGTTAACCCCTAAATTATTGATAGTAAAATGTAAACTAGCTGCACAAACAACGATAAACAACAGGATAACTAACCACGAAAAACGTAGTACTTTGCTACCCCACCAATCAAGAAAATTATCTAATAGTAATGCCGATTGCTTAGTCATTTTGCGTGCTTTTATTGTAATTTAAGTAGAAAGTTAATCGTTCTGGTTTTTATTGAATCAATTTATGGGGCGGCTTGTGCTGATGCAAGTACCTCATGCTTACTCGAATGCCCCAGCATATAGCGCTCAATCTCATCACTCGAAAACCCATAATCTTCAACTGCATAAGTATGGCTGCTTTTATAGGATTTAGCGGCAGTACTGTCTTTAGTGAGTTGAGCTTGATACTGGCTACTCAATGTCATGCCAAAATATTGATAGATAGACTTCACCGTTGCTTCAGGCCTAGTCACTAAATCATCATACTCAATATCAATAACATTTTTAGGGTCAAATGCCTGCCGATGTTCAATAATTCCTTGGTAATTAGTGCGCACCATTTTCACAACACTCATACTTTCGTATTTTCTCTGAAAACAATCAGGGGAATGGAATGACCAAGGCTTAGTAAAGACACTCAAAGATGAGGCAACTGATTTAAGAATATCACTATGAATATAAATAGCACGCATATCAGGGAAAGCTTCTTTATAAATGCCTAAGCGCCCACCAGCAACTGCATTTTTAGCCAGGAAAGTCGCACCACCTGTCGCATAAATATGGCGTAATACAGATAAACGGAAATTCCTAGCAATCCTTTTACGTGCGTAATCAGGCAAGTTATCAATTGAATATATCTCAGACACTTCGTGTAAATAGGGAAAAAACAAGACCAACCCTGGTGCTAAAAAAGCACTAACGAATAGAAATTCATCTTCTTCAGAGTACCTAAGTCCTGCTTTATGTAGTCCATCCCATCCCTTAAAAAAATGACCGTCAACTTTTTCCATAAGCCATGTTAAGGGAGAGCCTACTTGTTTATCTATTTTTGAAATAAGCATGACCAACTTATATAAAAGGATAGAATTAAACAGGGATTGCCATAAGGTCAGGTAGGTAAATTGCTCATCTTTTTCCAACATGCGATGCAAAAATGTTGAGCCACTACGGGGGTTACTCAAAATAAATAAGGGCTGCTTAACCGTTGTCCGCCAAAAACCTGGAAAGAACACATAATCCAAAGCTTGAAAAAACAATACAATGATGCGCAAAAATAAAATGGAGGGAATGATAATTCCACCCACAAAAAATACAAACTTTGGTCGAAAATATCGCCTGCTAAACATACGCGACATTAATTTCAAAAAAATAGGCCAATAAAGAAAAAACAAATAAAACTCCATTTCGCACAATAAATGAAAATCTTGCACTCATAATAGTGCCACTAAATAGCATATCTTACTATAAAGCAATACCAATCCTAATAGATTTATACTTAAACTCATATAACCAAGAGAAACCGTCATTCCTGACTGCTTTTAGCAGGAATCTATCGTGTATGCATGGATTCCCGATTAAAGATTTCGGGAATGACGGCCATTACAGTGATTATTTATTGGGATTGGTATAAGTTATTACCTAGTTAAAAGAACAAGCTTCCTACCTCGTGAAAATATTGAGGATTCTGTCGCGGAGGTTCATTCACATACAAAGTGAATTATATCAGCTCCAGTATGCTCTGTGAACGCTTCAGATCAGCATTTATGGGAGCAGTGTTAACACTCCCACAAAATAATCCCGTTACCCAAGTAAGGAATACACTTGCACGATTATTTTACTTGGTAACCGCCCTTCAAGGCACACAGAATAAGCTCGGCTATAGCCATCACTTAATTGTGCTATGGAAGCTTGCTGCTGCTGGGTTTGAGCCTGTTGCTGCTGGCTAGCTCGAATTTCTTGCTGCACGACCGAATCCGCCTGTAGCAGCACCTTGAATTGTTCTAGGCTGACCTGCCGTAGATCCAGCCGATGCTTGTGGTGGATTCATAGGGTCATAGCCTGATTGCCCAAACATAACAGTCATATTTATCTTTTTCCAGTTGCTCAGCCGTCTGCCCTTCTGCTGGATAAATAAAAGGTTCCGCGGCTTGTACACTGGCTGCTAGGCCATATAAAAAAGTCCCTGCAGCTAAAAAAGAAATTAAATGTTTTTTTGTTATCATTTTAGTAAACCTTTACCCTTTAAATTTTTAAACATTGTAACGCCATGTTCGACTTTAATTTTAAGCTGAACTGATAAAAAGTTGAAGGCATGATAACTCAAGCGTACAGTTATTTTTTACGAAAAGTAACTTATCGGAGAGCCATCATGCCAGTAGAAGACTTT
>JAUVAA010000025.1 GCA_030591965.1 bacterium | reverse complement strand
GGCTGTGAAAGTATTCAGTATAATCCCCCTCCTTATCAAGGAGGGGCTAGGGGAGGTTTTATATTTAATTAAAATATAAATAATATCAAAGACCTATGTTTTTATAGATCCCCCCTCAATCCCCCCTTCTCAAGGGGGGAGGCTAAAATCACAATACTTTCACAGCCTCAGAGTTTGGGAACGAGAAAGCGTTGCTGAATTATCCTATCTTTAACCAATTCTTTTAAAAGTAAATAATAAAAGGTGACAAAATTCGTCACAATACGCCATAACAGGAAACAAAAGGCGCCCACTTAACGTTACGCCAAACGCTCACTAACATCCATTCATCAGCGAGAACCGACGCTTTATGCACTCACTTAGTCAGGCTAAAATCCCGCCTCCGTTGGCTATAAGCCCACTAAAAACAAATAATTTTCCTACTTGGAAATTCTTTGGCATGAACTATGCTTTATCTTGTATGAGCTTCACTCATTACTATTTTTTTTAAAAATAAAGGAAATCATCATGAACATGCAAAAAGCACAACAAGGTTTTACCTTAATCGAGCTAATGATCGTTGTTGCGATTATCGGTATTTTAGCGTCTATTGCGATTCCGGCTTATCAACAATACATAGCAAAAGCGAAATTTTCTGAAGTTATTTTAGCCACTTCAGGGGTTAAATCGGCTATAGAAGTTTGTGCGCAAGCAGAAGGCGGGTTAACAAATTGTAATCAAGGCACTGGCGCTACTTCAGATGGAGCGGTTAATCAATCAGTACTAGGTGCTACAGGTGGAACTGCAGTGACTAGTATAGCGGTTACAATTACCAACGCCACTACCGGTTTCATTTTAGCAACTCCAGCGGCAACTAAAGGTATTATTGCTACGGATACTTATCAAATGAATGCAACCTACAATTCAACAGGAAATGTCACTTGGGCTCTTGATTCAGGAAGCGGGTGTATTGCAGCAGGTTATTGTAAATAACTAGTTTATAAAATGGTAAACCAAGCCCCCTCTGTACTTAAGTACAGAGGGGGCTTTTTTATGCCTCACTTAAAAACGTTACAACAAACGCTTCTTTACCAACACATACCGCCCCCTGTCCCGCTTTTCTCTCAACTGGATAAATCGCTGAATTTCTCGCTCAACGATAACGCCATCCTTTTGCATACCATATTGTTTATTAAGCTTTAATTGATAAGTTAAAAATGCTATAGCATCCTGATAAAAACTCATATTCAATCTACCCCATTGACCCCATAACACATTAAGGGCCTTAGCACCTTGTTGATTAGCCTCTAAATACTGTGCATATTCATAACGTACACTTAATGCAAATGGCTCATTTTTCAAGGCATTTTCATATTGCTCACTTACCGCACTAATATCACCTTGCATCGCCTGAAGAATATTCGCTTTAGTTATATAATTTCGTGTATTAAAAGGGTTTTTATTAATCGCGGTATCGACCTGAGCTAAAGAAAAATCAGCGATAGTTTGGCGCAATTTTCCTTCAAATGTACTTACCTCCTTAGACATTAAAAAAGCACTCAATGAATCATAACGCTCTAATGCAGGAAAAAATAATCCCGCATGCCAGAAATAATCCAGTTGTTCCTGCTCATTTTGGGTTTTATCGGCTTGATCTAAATAATAAAAAGACAAACCGAAAGTCATCATCAAGAAAATCACCGCTGCACTAAAACTACGATACAGCCAATTAAAAGTCTGCTGATTATCCGGTGTTATTTCCTGAGTGACAGCGCCTTGATCCAATTGAAAATAGCGCGCAGAACGCCCTAAATAATAGCCCAAAATAATCTGCATACTTAAATGGTACAAATGAAAAGTAAAAAAAGTATGCATTAACACACCCATACAGACGACTAAATAGATAAAACTTTCGTTTTTTTCTACTGCTATGCTAGAAGCAGGTTTGACGATTAAAAGCACTAACCTCTGCATTAACACACCAACAAAACTGAGAAATAGCAATAAGCCAACCGGCCCTAGCTCTAGCAAAAATTCTAAATAATCATTATGCGCAAAAAAACCTGCTTCCTCTGATAAAGGTGGTTTATAACCCATATAAAGAAAGCGAAACATCCCCAAACCCCAGCCGGTTATAGGGTTATCTAAATACATTTGCCAGGCAGGAAGCCATAATAGGTGCCTCCCTGAACCTAATGCCACCAAAGAATTAGCGTTGACATCAGCTACAGCACCAAGACGCAGCACAATATTATCCGCGACAAAAAGACTATTCAGCAAATAACCAATAATCAGCGCTACAACAAACGCTAAACTGTGTTTAAAAAATAAACGCTGACGCGCTGCAAATAAAAATAAACTCACAAGACTAACCACAAGAACTACTAAAGCCCCACGACTTAAAGTTAAACCCATCGCAAAAGCAAAGAACGCACAGAGAAAACTGACATAAACCAATTGCCAAGTACTCACAGCCGGTTTTAGTGCATAACGCAGCAGCCAAGGTAAAAGGATCATGCCCAATAAAGCGGCGTGAGTATTCCAGTTTCTCATCAGCCCTATCGGGCGTGACATATCTAAAACAAATTTCTGATAACAGGTATAAAACACCAAAGCAATACCTATAGCCAGTAGAAGCCAATCAACATAACGCTGTTTCTGTTCATTGCCAGTATAAGCAATAAAATAACTTAATAGCCCGCCAATAAAAGGCATCAGCATAATAATACTGACTGATTTAACGCTAGACAGAAAAAAACTGGAAAAAATAGCCCAGACTATAAACAGTAAATAGCCGATAAAGGCTTTATCTTTAATAATGGCATAGGCATTACTGGGTTTACGCAAAAACCACAACGCAAGTCCCCATAACAAACTAAGAGAGCCCCATTGCATCAGGGTATGCGTACCATCTCCCGACACCATTGCTAACATTAATGCGGCGATGATGATAAATGACTGTAAAAAGTCACTGTATTGATCAAATATTTTTTTCATATAGTTAAGGTATTTAATAATTATAAATTAAGGGGGGGATCAGCCCGTAGGTTGGGGTGAGGTACGAACCCCAACATGCACAAAGGTTAAACAATGCCTAACCGTTTAACCCAACAAAAAACCACCCAACACTTAACCGCATTGGATGGTTTTTTTATGCTTGGCTATTTTATAACACGTCTTATTTTACCCCGCCCCTCCCTGATTTTCTGCACTATAATTTACCCTAATCCCGCTATTTGTTGGGGTTCGTTCCTCACCCACAACCTACACAATATAATGCAATATCGCCGCGCTAATGTTCCTGGAGCCTGTTATTTCTTTACGGTTTTAATAGTTCCCGAATTTGATCATCAAGCTGACTATGAGTCAGGTCATCGATTTTCATGTCTAACCTAACTGATTCCTTCTGCAACGGTGGTTTCCTCGTATAAATCAGCAATCGGTATTTGAATATTTAATGCGTCAATACTGACTAGGTCTTGTGGAGATGAGTAACTATGTAGCGTCCAAGCATGCTCGCTTTGACGAGTAAAACAGTCGACTGACATTTTTTGCGCATCAATAAGCCAATATTCTTCTAGGCTGGCAAGTTGTTGGTAATATTTGAATTTATCACCACGATCATACGCTTCGGTTGAGGGCGAGAGTACTTCTGCTATAAAATTAGGATGTTCTTTGTAATATGTCTGATCTTTATCGCTAGTATTACAGCTAACAAACACATCGGGATAAAAAAAGGCATCTGCCAATGCAACTTTTACTTTCATGTCAGAAATATAGCTACGGCAAGGCTTGCTTTTGAGTTTTTGTTTTAATATCAGAGCGAGATTCATTGCAATGGTAACGTGATTATCACTGGCGCCTGCCATCGCCCATATTTCACCTTTTAGATATTCATGCTTAAATTCAGCTATTTTTTCATTTTCTAGGTATTCTTTTTCGGATATGAAACTGTGTTTGGCTACAACAGACATAGTATTTTCCTTTTTGCTAAAACGAGTCAGGGCTAGCTAAAGTATAGCTTTTATTGTTTTGGTTTACTTTTTAAGTTTTTTTAAGAATTAAAATAAGTACCTAATAAAAAATTAATTCAACATTTCTGTAGGATGGGTAGAGTGGAATGCCTGCTTTTTAGGCATGCAATGAAACCCATCAACCTCATGCGCAGAATGATGGGTTTCGCAAAAAGATGCTCTACCCATCCTTGTAAACACGTAACATATCAATGTTAAAATAATTATGCATATGTACTTACAAGGGGTTGCAAGTCAAGGCTTTATCTATTTCCTCTCACCCAACTTTCTCTCACTGGAGAAGGCTTTTAGACTTGTGTAGATTCCTATGCCCTGAGACTAACAAATCCTAGGTAACTGCTCGCCACTCAATAAATCTAAAACTCGACTCATACCGAATTCAGTTTTTAAAGTGAGCATGCCCCGCTCTGCTGTTTGCTTAACTGTACCAATAATATTCGCCTGCTTACCTAAAGGATAATTGCGCATAATCTTTAGCGCTTGTTCAGCATTATCCGCTGGCATTATTAAAGCAAAGCAGCCTTCATTAGCAATATAAAGTGGGTCAAAACCGAGAATTTCACAAAGACTTTGTACGTCATCGTGTATAGGTAAATCTTCTTGCCTAATCTCCATATGCACTTTAGCCGTTGTTGCTAATTCAATCAATGTACTGACTAGCCCACCACGAGTTAAATCACGCATACAATGTATTTCAATATTAGCTTGTAGCAAATCATTTACTAAACCAGAAACATCGGCACAATCACTGCGAATATTATGCTGAAAATCAAAACCATCACGCTCTAACATTACTGCCAAGCCATGTCGGCCTAAGTCGCTATTGACGATAATGACATCATCAGGGCGAATCGCTTGGGCATTAATCGCTTGTTCAGTTTCTAAAATACCGACCCCTGCAGTGTTGATATATACACCATCAGCTTTGCCGTACTCGACGACTTTGGTATCACCGGTAACAATATTAACGCCTGCAGCACTGGCTGTTTCTTGCATAGAGCTTAATATGCGACGTAAGTCCTTAATGGCAAAACCTTCTTCTAAAATCAGCGAGCAAGTGAGGTATAAAGGTTTCGCGCCACTCATGGCTAAATCATTTAAGGTGCCGCAAACCGCTAATTTCCCTATATCGCCACCAGGAAAAAAAAGTGGTTTGACCACATAAGAATCGGTGGTAAAGGCAATATTTTCACTATTAATTGGCAAAACAGCGCTATCATTCTTTTGCGCTAAGACCGGATTATTAAAAATCGGCTGAACCACGTCATCTAATAATTGCTGCATTAAGCGCCCACCGCCGCCATGTGCCATAACTATATGCTCATAATGCAATGGCACAGGACAGTTTAATTTTATTTCAGTCATTTTGATAACGCCGGTAACGATAATAAGCTGCGCAAGCGCCTTCGGAAGAAACCATAGTTGCGCCAAGCGGGTGTTCAGGTGTGCAAGTGGTATTAAATGCAGGGCATTGAGCTGGTTTCATCAGCCCTTTTAAAATTTCACCACTGCGACATTCTTTGGGTTCATCAGGCTGAATATCGGCTACGGAAAAGTGTTTTTCGGCATTCCATGCGTCATATTCAGGACTTAAAGCTAAGCCGCTATTCACAATATTACCCATGCCGCGCCATTGTCGATCGACAGTTATATAGACTTGTTGCATGAGTTGCTGAGCGGTGATATTGCCCTGTTCAGTAACGACGCGTTTAAATTGATTTTCAACCCTATAGGTTTTCGCTTCTAATTGCTGTATGCATTGATAGATGCCTTGCAATATATCAACAGGCTCGAAGCCAGTAATAACAATGGGAATTTTATATTGTTCACTAATCGCATGATATTCATGATAGCCCATAATGCTGCACACATGCCCTGCCCCTAAAAATCCTTGCACGGTGTTATCGGGAGCATCTAATAAAGCCCGCATAACCGGTGGCACGCGCACATGACAAACAAGCATATAAAAATTAGTTAAAGCACGTTGTTTCGCTTGGTAAATAGCTAAAGCGCAAGTCGGTGCGGTGGTTTCAAAACCTACGGCAAAAAAAACAATTTGTTTACCTGGGTTATCTGAGGCCAAATTCAGCGCATCAAGAGGCGAATAGACAATGCGGATATCTGCACCCTGCGATTTAAGGCTTAACAAATCATCCTGAGATCCTGGCACACGTAACATATCGCCAAATGAGCAAAGTATGACATTATCTTGTTGAGCAGTGGCTAATGCTTTATCTATATAGGCAATTGGGGTGACACAAACGGGGCAGCCAGGGCCGTGAACTAGGTTTATATTTGCAGGTAATAGTTGATCTAAGCCATGCTTGATAATGCTATGCGTTTGCCCGCCGCACACCTCCATAATCGTCCAAGGTTGCGTGGTAATACCAGCAATAGCTTGCGCCCACTTTTTGACGGTTTCAGGATCTCGGTACTCGTCTACAAATTTCATATGCCCTGGTTCCAATACAGCCTGTTAATATTATTTCTTGCTTCCAAGCTCCAGCTTGGAAATACATAATGTAATAGCTCTGCTATGACTTTCTAAGTAAGCAGAGCTTATCCCATGCATTCCCAAACGGAGAGGCTGTGAAAGTATTTTGCTTTTAGCCTCCCCCCTTGAGAAGGGGGATTGAGGGGATCTATGAAAACATAGGTCATTAATATTATTTAGGTTTTAATTAAACATCAAACCTCCCCTATCCCCTCCTTGATAAGGAGGGGGACTATACTGAATACTTTCACAGCCTCGGAGTTTGGGAATGAGAAAGGCGAGCTAGAGGATGTTATTAACCTTCTAAAGCATCCATTTGTGCAAAGGCCAATAAGCTTTGCTCGGCTTCTTCTTGGTCTAAAATTGAAATAGCAAAACCAGCATGAACAATCACATAATCATTAACCTGCACTTCAGGCACATAAGCTAAACTAACTTGTGTGCTAATACCTGAAAATTCAACCTGTCCAGTACGGTTTAATGAGTCACCTTCGCTAATACTGATAACTTTACCGGGTACGGCTAAACACATATGTTTCTCTCATTCGTTTTTATAACAGTGGGCATAGTATAACTGCCCTAAAGCAAGCCCTGCATCATTGCTCGGGATTTGTTCATGGCTATAGACCTGAAAACCTGCATTATCTAATACTTGATGCACTTTTTCAGTTAAAGTCGCATTTTGAAAACAGCCACCACTCAAAACAATTTGCTGCTCGCCTGCTTGTTGAGCGATACGTAAAACAATATCCGCTAAAGTATTATGAAATTTTGCCGCGATCAGCTCAGCACTTAACACAGACAAATCAGTTAGAATTTGCTGAAACATTTCCTGCCAATCAATAATGGTGGATTGCCCAGATATAAACGAGCAAGCATAGGTTTCAGTAGTGCTTGATAAAGAAGCAACAGCCTCTAAACAACTCGCCGCTTGCCCTTCATATTCATTAATCTGGCAAAGATTTAATAAACTTGCCACGGCATCAAATAAACGCCCCATACTACTACTTTGCGGTGTGTTTAGCTTATTTTTTAATGCCACAGATAACACCTGCAATTCTTTAGCAGTAAAGGATTGCACGCAAGCAAGATGCCTTGCTTCTACTTGCCATTGCTCACCAAATAATTGATAAAGAATGGCTATTGCCACTCTGCGCGGCTCTTTATTAGCTTTATCACCACCCATTAATAATAAGGGCTTAATATGTGCAAAACGCGCAATTGATTGGGATTTAATCAGAAAAAACTCCCCTCCCCAGCTGCTATTATCAGTACCTAAGCCAGTACCATCCCAAGTAATCGCCAATGCCGGTGGTTTTAATTGATGTTCAGCCATACAAGAGAAAGCATGTGCATGATGATGCTGAACAGCCATACTAGGCAAAGTACTCTGCACGGCATAGTGACTGGTAAAATAATCGGGATGCTGGTCATGGATTAAACGCTTAGCCGATATCTTATAAAAACACTGCGCATCAATCAAAGACTGCCTAAAATGCTCTTGGTTTGCCAAACTGTGCATATCACCTAAATACTGACTAAGCAGCACATAACCTTGATAACTCAAGGCCCAGCTACTTTTTAAATGCCCACCTAATGCAAGCATATTGCTATCAATCGTTAAAGGTATGGGTAATGGCGCATAACCTCGAGCACGACGCAAAACACGCGGTTTATTGGCTATCACGCGCACAATGGAATCATCCAAAGCGCGTAAAATCACACGATCATGCATTAAATAATAATCAGCAATACCCGATAAATCCTCTAAAGCCTGTTGATCAGCTATGCAAATTGGCTCACTCGGTCGATTAGCACTGGTCGCAATAAGTGGCTGCCCAAATGCACGCATAATAAGATGCTGCAAGCCTGAGCTGGGTAACATGATAGCTAATAAATGACTGCTCGGTGCAACCGTCTGATATTGCGTTATAGATGCGTGTTTTTTAAGCAGTACAATCGGTGCCATAGCCGACTGCAAAGCCTGCTGCTCTTGCTCATTGACAATACACAAAGACTTTACCATAGCCAAATCACCCGCTAACAAAGCAAAGGGTTTGGCTGGACGCATTTTTTTTCGTCGTAATCGTGCAACCGCCACTTCATCCTGCGCATTGACTAACAACTGATAGCCGCCAATGCCCTTAACAGCGACGATTTTGCCTGCCTGTAATTGCTCTATACAGGATGCTAAAGCCAGCTCTTTAGTCGCTAACTCTCGCCCTTCTGCATCCATCCACTGCAAAGTAGGTCCACATTCAGAACAAGCAATCGTTTGCGCATGAAAGCGCCTATCTTCTGAATTACTAAAGTCCTGCTGACAAGCGGCACACAGAGGAAAATCAGCCATTGTGGTTCGCGCCCGATCATAAGGCTGTTGCTGCATAATGCTATAGCGCGGGCCGCATTGACAACAGCTAATCAAGGGGTATTGATAGTATCGACTGGCAGGATTAAATAGTTCTGCAACACATTTAGGGCACGTTGCTATATCAGGCAACACAAATAATGAAGCTTGGCCATCAAACTGACTAGGCTTAATAGTGAAATGTGAGAAATTTTCTAAAGGAAAAACTTCAGTTGTTAGTGATTTTATTTGTGCAAAAGGCGGTAAGTTATTTTCTAACTCGGCTAAAAATTTTTGCTGTAAACCGGAAGCGCCTTCTATATGTAAACTAATTCCAGAACTGGTATTGGCGACCCAGCCTTTTTGCTGATATTGATCGGCCAACCTATACACAAAGGGACGAAACCCAACGCCCTGTAAAAATCCATTCAACTGTATATGTAGATGCTTCATAAGCTATAGGCATAAAAAAAGGCCCATACCCATAAGATATGAACCTTTTCTACGACAGCTAAGCTGTCATTTAATTATTTAATTGATGCAGCGATATGGTTGAAAGCTTCAACTTTATCTTTACCTACTTTAATAAGATCCATTCCAGTTTCTGTAACCATCGCGATTAAGCCAGGTGTTTGATAGACGATTTTGCCTAAAAAACCAACGATAGGAAGCCCGATTAATGCCCCAATAAAAGTATTTAAGCCAAATAAACCCAATAATTTAGTAATCATTACTAATGCATCTAATGGGATCAATACCATTGCACCAAAATACGCAATAACCATAAAGGTAAAAATAACAAAAACTACAAACTGAATAAGTCTAACTAAAGCAACATTAATTTTTTTCATTTGAATTCAACTTCCTAATAATAACTTTAAAGTAGACCATGCATCCACTCGTTGAGTTTTTTATAATAATTTTAGCCGTGAATTATACCTTAAAGGAAATTAGTCAGGATAATCTTTTCTAAGAAACAAGCGAAATAAAACGATACCAGCCATAAATCCCCCTAAATGCGCCCATAATGCGACATCTGTTGCGCCGCCATAGAACAAAGCTGCCGTACTTGCGTTTTGCATTTGAAAGATAACCCAGACACCTATAAAAGCAATAGCAGGAATTTCAATAAAAATGGGCAGCAATAAAATCGGCACCCACAGCACAATTCTCGCATAAGGATAAAGAAAAAAATACGCTGCTAAAACGCCCGCTATTGCTCCCGAAGCGCCAACAACAGGATTTACAACTTCTGGCGTATATTGCCATTGCACAAAAGTAGCAATAAGCCCGCAAAGCAAATAAAAAACAATAAACCGGCCATGCCCCATTCTGTCTTCCACATTATCGGCAAAAATCCAGATAAACCACATATTTATTATTAAATGTATCCAGCCGCCATGTAAAAATAAATTTGTCAAAAAAGACAGGTAATAGTCAGCAGGATACCCCATAGCCACAGCCCACTCAGGATTGGTATAGCGCGCAGGGACCATGCCATAAATATAAATAACATAGCGATGGAGGCGCTCTGGAGACATTTCCAACAACACAAATAGACTGCTACAAATAAATATTAGCGCCCAACTGACATAGGGTTTGGTATAGCATGGCGCAGAATCTCTAATAGGTATCATAGGCAAGATAATTAAGTTTACTTTTGAGATCACTCTACATGATCTGTAATTGAATTAGCAACCCCCTTATTTATCCGGATAATTACATCCGCTACCAAGCATTTAAATGATTGCCATAAAACTAGCCGACGCGTAATATAAGGAAAATATAATTTACTTTCTCTGGAGAACCGAGTGTTTTTTTCCAATAAAAAAGCCTTACTAGATGCTGAGCAAAAAATTGCTCAATTAGAAAACAAAAATCAATCTTTAAGCCTAAAAATGGATGGCTTAAGCACTGAGAATTCTCGTCTATTACAAGAAATTAAAAACACCCAGGATGCCGGAGATTTCCATCAAGGTCTGTTTGTTTTATTGCAAGAATTTGGTTCATCGATGCTTATGATGCAATCCTCGTTAGCCTCTCTATCAACAGCAATGATAACTGAGCGCGATAACACCAAGAAAACGTCATCCGTTTTAACTGAAACTCACTCAGTGGTTAATAAAATATCTAGCTCACTTGCCATCATGGCGACTGACACACAGCAAACAGCAATTACTGTAGATGGCTTGAATCGTAGCGCATCAGATATTGAAGGCATTATTAATCTTATTAAAAACATCTCTGATCAAACCAACTTACTCGCTCTAAATGCTGCCATTGAGGCTGCACGCGCTGGCGAGCATGGCCGAGGATTTGCCGTGGTTGCCGATGAAGTCAGAACATTAGCTAAGCGCACTAATGACGCAACAACAGATATTGAAAGTCTGGTGGGCACGATCCGCAATGAAACGGATGCCGCGAAAAATCAAATGGGCAAAGTGGCTGCAGATTCTGCACAGTTTGGCGAAACAGGAACCGAAGCCAGTAAAAAAATGCAGGAATTGGTGCAATTATCCGGAAATATGCAAGCGGCTATCACTGGCAGCGCATTGCGTAGTTTCGTTGAAGTTGTAAAACTCGATCACTTAATTTATAAGATGGAAGTTTACAAAGTGATCATGGGGGTTTCTAAAAAAACAACAGCAGACTTCGCTAGTCACCTTAATTGCCGCTTAGGGAAGTGGTATTATCAAGGTGAAGGCAAGAGTCATTTCTCTCACTCATCCAGCTTTAGAGATTTAGAAACACATCATAGAGGCGTCCATCAAAATGGTGTAGCTGCAATTGATGCCTTAGATAAAGGCGATACACAAGCCGCTTTAAGCTCACTTGAAAAAATGGAATCTGCCAGTGTTATGGTACTGAATAAATTAGAAGCGCTTGCGCTTGAAGCGGAACGGTAATTGTTTCTCATGCCCAAACACATCGTAGGCTGGACTTTAGTCCGCCTGTACTAAGCAATGCCTACACCTAGGAAAGCACATAAAATAAATTATGCATCGTCAGATGGGGCGCAGGTCTTTAGCCTACACTTTAAATGGCAAACTAAAAATCTACCGTCCCATTGTGCTCAAGTTATTGCATGCGCACTCCTTAGCGGACTAAAGTCCACCCTACTACTATGGATATTAATCTGCCCCGCACTTCAAGCCCAAGAAATAACAATTCCCATCAGCAACTTTTCCAGCCTGCAATTAAACGATTGGCAACAAAAATCATTTAAAGGGGAAACCCAGTATCAAATAGTCTCTATTGATAAGAAAGCAGCACTGCAAGCTAAAAGCACAGCAGCCGCATCGAGCTTATATAAAGAAATTCGTATAGATTTACACAAAACTCCTTACTTAAACTGGTCATGGCGGGTTGATAAAAAACTCTCCATTAACAATGAACAAAGTAAACAAGGCGATGATTTTGCTGCTCGGATTTACCTTATCAGCGAAAATAAGTGGTTCTTTTGGAAAAGCAAAGCAATCAACTATGTATGGACAAACAACACTGCCAAAAATACAGTATGGCCAAATCCATTTGCAGGTGAAAATGTTATGATGCATGCCATTCGCTCTAGCGATGACCTAACAAAACAGTGGCACACTGAAAAACGTAACGTACTTAATGACCTAAAAAATATTTTTGGTGAAGATATACGCTATATTGACGCTATTGCTATTATGAGTGATACCGATAATTCTTCAGGAAGTGCGCACAGTTATTATGCTAATCTTTATTTTAGCAATCAATAACCCACGACTTGCCGTCCATTTTCTTATCAAATTACCTACATTAGCAGGCTAAAGTCCGCCCTTTTTTCGTTACAATACCGCACATCAACCTCACTCCAAGGAAATACTGAGCATGCAGTAATTTATCGCCCCCCCCTTTTATTCCAAGCTCTATGTGACAATAGTTTCACCTATTTTAAAGGTATTCATATGGCGAAGATTTTATCGGCATCGAACCTGCCGAGGGTTTTGAAACATGTGAATGGAATGCTGAGCCAAGCTCTTTAAGCTCTTCCGACCAAACTCAAGGCAGTTCAGCTAATAACTATGAGGGTAGTTTCTGCGGTTAGCTGATTGGCTGGCTTATAATATTACTTCGTCATCTGTAGGTGCGAACAACCTAATTCAAACAGATTTCTAAGCGAGAAACCTAAACGCTAGGCAAAAAAATGCCCCGGTAAACCGAGGCATTTTTCCCTAACAGTTACAGCGTATAAATTATACGTTGTTAGCTGCGAAAGGGTGTTGTGCAGTAGACTTTTGAGCAACAACTTCAGCAGCAGTTGGAGTTCCAGCTACAGCATGTTTGATAGATGCTTTAACAGCATCATAGTTGTTTTTCTCGATAGCTGCGTCATCTTCTGCTAACCAGTGAATGAAAACACCAACAGAAATGAATATATCATCAGCTTCGTCAGCAGGGATAGTTCCATCTTCAACACAATCAGCAACAGCCATTGCAACACCACGTTGTGCAGGGCCGAACATTTGAACTGCTTGCTTAGAACCTTTGATTGTTACTTTGTTGAACATAACAGTTGCAGGCTTAACCATAAGGTTAGGAGCAACAACAGCTAGAAGGCTAGAAAAACCATCTTTGTTGTTTGTTAAGCAGTTTGCGAAAGCAGACTCAGCAGCTGAACCACGAGGTCCCATCATTAAGTCAATGTGAGCAACTTCGTTTCCGTCGCCGTTTAAAGATTCACCTACGCGTAAGTTGTTGATTTTAGCCATGCTACTTTTATCCTCAGAAAAAAATGAAAAAACTTTATCTAAAATTGACATTAAAAATGTCCTCAAATACTACTATTTATTGGATGACAATAACCCATAAACCAAACAAAAAGCCTTCTTTAACCTAGCAATTGCTGTAACTGTACAGTTAAAACGGTTACTACGGTTAAATCAGCAGTTGTCCCTGGATTAATTCCGGCTAACTTGAACTTAGCATCTATTATTTTCAAATAGTCTACTAATTGCTCAGGTTCTTCAGCTTTAGATAACTTATCGTCAACTAAAGCCATCGTATCCATCACCATCCTAGTGTAGATATTGCCGTACTTTCGCTCAATATGACTATCAGGATATTTAGCCAACATTGCGCTAAACACCGCAACAGCAGACCAACCTGCATCACCCCATCGATTGAGTGCTAAATTATACCTTAAAACTAAAAAATCAAAAACATCTTTATAATTTGTTGTGAACTGTAATGCAATTCTATCTTTCTCACTGGCGATTTTCATTGCTTGAGTCAGCGTCACCTCTGGCTTTTGCGCTACATCCTGCTGTTTTGACTCACCTAAGCCGCCAGGGGCAGCTAATGCGATAGCACGAAAAACCCATTCTGCATCAGTTACTGTCGTATTCGCTAGAATTTCTGCAAGCTGCACTCTTAATTCATAGGCAGTTTGTGCCTTTTGCGCGGCCATTAATAAAGGAGCACTTAACAAAATGATACCTAAATTAGTATTGCAGCCGACAGCGTCGCGCGTCGCCTTAACCGCATAATAAATTCGCTCACCTAAGCTATAATTAATATTACTAATAGGCGTGGCACTTTGCTCAGCACTAACACGAAAATCTTCAACCGTCATATCATGACCATCAGCATAAACACTGACATTTCCAGGCTTAAAAGCTTGCAGCTCAACTTCACAAGCATATTGATAGGCAGCGTTTAATTCTTGTTGACTCAACATACCGCTTCAACTCCCTGCTCTTCTAATTGACAATAACTAAGTAAATCATCTACTAGAACTTCAGCTACATTAACAGAACAAACACTTTCTAAACCTTTCCAAGCTGGAATACTATTAATCTCAATAATTTTATAACCGCCCTCGCGGGTGCAAATAATATCCACACCGGCATAATTCATCTGCAATGCCGCGGTTGCTTTTATCGCTAGTTCAGCCATCGCGCTATCTAATGGTATAGCTTCACAGGTTGCTCCACGCGCAACATTATTTAACCAATGAATACCACACCGGCGCATCGCAGCAATGGCCTTACCATTAACCACAAAGACACGCCAATCAGAATAACCTTCACCCGCACAAGGCACAAAACGCTGCAAATAATAAACGCCCTGACTGTGCGCTAGCCAAAATAAATCGGTCATTTTCTCAATCCGGCGTATGCCCTCACCTTGCGAACCAAAAATAGGCTTACTAATCAACTTATGCCCCTGGCTTAATTCTCGCTCAGCAACCTCTAGTGCCTGAGTCCTATCCCTTAGCACCCAAGTCTGCGGTGTTGGCAATTGATGCTGCTGCAATAAAAAACTGGTCATTCCCTTATCGACACTACGCTCTATCGCATGTCCATCATTATAAACTGGGATGCCCATTATTTTCAGCGCATGCAAAATATCCAAGTAAAGCACTACTTCAGTCAAAGACCCTCCCGGCACACCGCGCACAAAAACAGCATCCGGTAAAGCCAGCTCAAAGCCAGGAATATAAAGCGGCAAAGTCCCCTCTTCGACAACAATTCGACATTCAGTCAACGACACATACTCAGCCACATAACCACGAGCAGCAAAGGCTAATCTTAATTGTTTACCGTGCCAGCCCGGATCATCGGTAAATATTGCTATTCGTCCCACTATATAGTTAAAACCTGTAAAATAGTAAATCGAACATTATACCGCTAATCAAAATTCGTCTCTTATAAGAGTTTACGGTTTTTATTAAATGGCATATTTTAATAACCTAGTATTCTAGTATACTATAGCCAAAATCAATACGGTTCTAACATCATGACAGCATCTGAAAACGTACATTTACACGAAATCAATAAATTTGGCTCACAAGCGGAGCGCTGGTGGGATAGAAATGGGGAGTTCAAAACTCTGCATGACGTTAATCCGTTACGCATAAATTTCATCCAAAAATTCATCAGCCCACAAAACATGCGCATCGTTGATGTAGGCTGTGGCGGCGGCATATTAACCGAAGGCTTAGCTAAAAAAGGCGCGGATATGCTCGGTATTGATTTAAGTGAAGACTTAATTGATATTGCAGATTTACATGGCTTAGAGTCAGGCGTAAAAACTAATTACAAAAAAATCAGCGCTGAAGCACTAGCTGAAGCAGAGCCTGCTAGCTTTGATCATGTGGTCTGCATGGAAATGCTAGAACATGTTCCTGAGCCAGGATCAGTAATTGCGGCTTGTGCAAAAATGGTTAAACCAGGCGGCTATGTTTTTTTCTCGACTTTAAATCGCAAACCTAAAGCTTATTTATTCGCGATCGTTGCTGCTGAGCATGTTTTAAAAATGCTTCCTGCTGGCACGCACGACTATAAAACCTTTATCAAGCCGTCTGAACTCAGCCAGTCAGCACGCGACGCAGGCTTAGAACTACAAGATATGATTGGCATTCACTACAACCCTTTAACTAAAAACTTTAGCTTAAGTGACGATATTGACATCAATTATATAGCGGCTTTTAAGCGCCCTGAATAACTCTATGAACAACTCGTTTAGCTTATCTTGTGTACTGTTTGATTTGGATGGCACCCTACTTAATACTGCGCCTGATTTAACTGCCGCCCTAAACAAAGCGCTAGAGAATTTCCATTTCCCTAGCGTCTCTGTTGCCGCTATTACACCGTATATCTCTTATGGTGCCGCAGTCATGATCGAACAGTCATTAGAGCAAGCGACTTCTGACAGCTTAAAAGCAGAGATTTTAGAGTGGCTATTAAACTACTACGAAGGTCATATCGCGGATCACACTCATCTATACCCCGGCATGCCTAAGTTACTAGCTAATCTTGAAGAAAGAGACATCCCTTGGGGAATCGTGACTAATAAGCGCGAACGCATGACTCACCCATTAATGAATGCATTAGACCTAACTCAGCGTGCTGCATCCATTATTTGCGGCGACACAACTGCACATAGCAAGCCGCATCCCGAGCCTATGCTGACCGCTTGCCAACAAATACAAGTCATTCCTGAAGAGTGCCTTTATATTGGCGATGCCGCACATGACATTAGCGCGGGCAAAGCAGCTAATATGAAAACGCTAGCAGCAACCTACGGTTATTTAAGGCCTGATGATCAACCACAAGACTGGGGAGCTGATGCTTTAGTGCATCACCCGGATGAAATTTCACACTGGATAAAAAATCATACGCATGCCTTTAACTAAGCAAACCATCCTTATTACTGGTGCGGGAGGTGGCTTAGGCAGCACCGCTGCACTTGCGCTTGCCCAACAAGGCGCAACGATTATTTTATTAGACAAAAGCATCCCTAAACTGGAAAAAGTTTATGATGCCATCATTGCTACGAATGCACCTATTCCTATCATATATCCATTTGATTTAGCGGGTGCTTCGGAAGTTCAATACTATGAACTTGCCACAGCCATTGAACAAAAATACGGCCATTTAGAGGGCGTATTGCACTCAGCAGCCGAATTAAATGCTTTTACACCCATCGCGATTCATGACACTTTTTCTTGGGGTCATACTATCAATGTTAATTTAAACGCTGCGTTTTTATTAACACAAGTATTACTCCCTCTATTACAAAAAGCCGAACACGCCTCCATTGTTTTTACCGGTGACTCCTTTACTCGTGAACCTAAGGCCTATTTAGGAGCCTATGGGGTATCTAAAATCGCCTTATCTGGCTTCGCAAAAATTTTAGCGGAAGAACTTGAAGACGCAGGAAAAATTAGAGTGAACACTTTAATTCCTGGGCCTGTTGATTCGCCATTACGCAAAAAATCCTTCCCTGCCGAAGATAAACATAAACTGCCCACTATGGCTGAAATAACTCCAGCTTATCTGTATTTATTCAGCAATAAAAGTATCGGCACGACAGGACAAACCATTGATGCTCGAACCTTTAAACTATAGCAAATACGACAATGTCTGAAAGAGAAACTATTATCTTAACGCGTGATGTAAACGTTGTTCTTATCCCTGATGGAAACCATGGCACTCTTAGCAAAGGCAAAGAAGTGACCATACACCAAGCCCTAGGTAATAACTATACCGTTGTCACCGAACATGGTCACATGGTTAGAATTTCCAGCACCGATGCAGATGCCCTTGGTAAAGAAGTTCATGAACTACATACTTTAGTCTCAGAAAACAGTGCTGTAGCCGTAGAAAAGAATTGCTGGGAGGTCATGAAAACCGTTTATGACCCCGAAATACCCGTTAATATCGTTGATTTAGGGCTCGTTTATAACTGCAATGTCGAAAGCGTCGCTGAAGGCGAAAATGACGTACATATTATGATGACCCTAACCGCACCTGGCTGCGGTATGGGGCCTGTTATTCAAGGCGATGTGGAAAAAGCAGTTCGCGCATTACCGGGCGTAAAGTCCGTTAATGTCGAAATCGTATTAGACCCGCCTTGGTCACGCGACATGATGTCTGAAGTCGCCCAAGTACAGCTCGGTCTTTTTTAACCTTAAAATACCCGAACAAACCGTAGGGCTGACTTCAGTCCGCCTTTAACGTCGCAGCTGAATATTGTCAGACTAAAGCCCCGTACTAATGCTCTTTGACTTAAGAGTAAACTCCTTCTCCAGAGAGAGCAGGCTGGGATAAGGGAATTATAAATGCATGATTTGATCCTCCTCACCCAACCCTCTCCAACAAGAGAAGGCTTAAGTCAACAGCATTGATGCCGCGCCCTACAGGTTAAACTAGCATACAAGTTCCTTAGTTACTTACACTCATATTTCATACAGGAGCACCACTCATGAAACATCAGAAAAAAATACTACTGGCACTTAGCCTATTCTTATCTACCTCAGCTTTTAACATTGCCTACAGCGCTGATTTAACTCGCCAGCAAATTGAACAACTATTAAAACAAGCCAGCCCAAATAAGCCCGCCGATTTAAGACGCAAAGACTTAAAAGGTGTCGATTTATCAAATATGGATCTGCGCAAAGCTGATTTATGGGGCGCTGATTTACGCGGTGCTAATTTAAGCAAAAGCAACCTATCCGGCCTAGTTTTAGATTTAACCGTCATGACCGGCATCAACTTATCCGGCGCTGACTTAACAAAAGTCAGTATTTTTGGCGTTAGCATGATGCGCTCTAATTTAAGCAATGCCAATTTTAGCGGTAGCCGAGTTATTGCCAACTTAGATAACTCCAATATGACCAACGCCAACCTATCAAATGTTAGATGGGCCGCTGATATGAAAACCAGCCCATGGGCTTAATGCGCGTCAACCTAAACAAAGTCAATTTAACTAACGCCAACTTACAAAATGCCGATTTAGGCCGCGCCAGCATGCGCTTCGCCAATTTAACAAATGCTAATCTAAATAATGCCAGCCTATTATCAGCAGAATTAACTTCAGCTAATTTCACAAAAGCTAATCTTAGCAATGTCGATTTCACCTCCGCTAAATTACGTGAAGCAAATTTTACTGGTGCCACACTAAATGGCGCTACGTTCAAAGACATACAAGGCCAAGATAGTATTCGTGGCTTAAAAAACAATAAAACTAAAAATGCAGCTAAGTTTGATTAAACCCTAGGACCCATAGGCGATTAAACTACAAGCCTAGCCCTACCATTCCCGAGAATTTTTTCGGGAATCTTCGTTTGTAACTTTTCTAACCTCGGCAAGCTCTCTAACTCCAACAAAATCAATCAAGGTTTGGTTTACTCAAAATAGCTAGTAAATATATCACCCCACTCTGCTACTGCTTTCCTACGCGGGAATTTTAGACATAAAAAATCACGTCAAAACACTGCTATAATTAAGCAAAAATAATAAGCAGGTAATCAAATGAAGCAGTATTTCGGTTTTAGATATTTCGGTAGCGATAAAACAACAGCAGGCAAACGGCACAAGCAATCTGGCAACGCCTCTATTGCAGGTGAGTGCATCGTTTTCAATAACAAAAAGCAACTTGAAGAATGGCTGAGTCAAGAAAAACTGGGCGCTCCTAGTGAATCAGGTGGCGGCAAACGGATAAAGTCATCACGCGCTGATTTGCGCAGTAAATGCTTAGGTTTGACAATGGCTAACTTTAATAGAATGTTACTACGTAACACCGTAACTGAAGATACGAAAAAAGAGCCAACGACACCAACTAATCAATCAGTTTAACGGCAACCTCTCCAAGCATTAATCTCCCGTATTTCGTCACAACATACGAACGTGTATCACTACTAAAGTATTGGCTTACTAATTCAACCTTCTCCGCTTGGGGAAGGCTTTGAGACTTGCGTAGATACCTACATATACTTTGCGGAAAATTTTCCACACTCATAAAACGTCAAGTCAAATAAAGCGCACAACTGACTTTATCTTCCCCCTTACTTAAAGCCAAGCTAAACCCATGACTCAAAAAATATCACTCACCAATAAAATTCTGATTGCTATGGGCTCAGGCCTACTATTAGGTAGTTTAATTAATCACTACGCGGTAGACCAAGCGATTATCCAAAACTATTTTGTTAACGGCATCTTTCACGTTATTGGCTCGGCTTTTATTAACGCACTAAAAATGCTGGTCGTTCCCTTAGTCACCTTTTCATTGATTTGTGGTGTCTGTGGTATTGGTGATATTAGCGTACTCGGACGCGTAGGCTTAAAATCATTTCTTTTATACTTACTGACTACAGGACTTGCTATTACCCTTGCTTTATTTGTAGCCATCACTTTAGCACCAGGCCAAGACTTTGCTCAACAGCAAGTCAGTAGTCAGTTTGTCGCAAAAGCTTCTCCACCTATTAGCGATGTTTTTATTAATTTAATACCCAGTAACCCTATTGAAGCCTTTGCCCAAGGCAATATGCTGCAAATTATCTTTTTTGTTATTTTGTTTTCTATTGCCATGCTAATGACAGGTGAAATAGGTCGTCAACTTGCTGACACTGCGGAAAAACTAAATGAAGTAATGATGAAAGTAGTTACTTTAGTGATGGATTTTGCACCCATTGGTATTTTTTGTTTAATGGCAAAAACATTTTCAGAGCAAGGACTTGCTTTAATTGTGCCCATGATTGGTTACTTCTCCGTAGTAATTCTATGTTTACTATTGCATGCACTAGGCACTTTTTCTTTGTTACTGTATTTTTTCGCCAAGCTCAATCCACTTATATTTTTTAAAAAAATGCGTCCCGCACATATTTTTGCCTTTAGCACGGCCAGCTCCAATGCAACCATACCTGTTACCTTGCAAGCAGTAGAAAAACGTATCGGTGTCAGCAATACGACAGCCGCCTTCACCGTACCTTTAGGAGCAACTATCAATATGGACGGCACTGCCATTATGCAAGGTGTAGCTACCGTGTTTATTGCCAATGTCTATCAAATTGATCTCGACATAAGCCAATATATTACTATTATTGGTATGTCTATTCTAGCTTCTATAGGAACTGCTGGCGTTCCTGGCGTCGGCCTAATTATGCTAGCCATGGTTTTCAATCAAGTTGGCTTACCAGTTGAAGGAATAGGCTTGATCTTAGGCGTGGATCGCTTACTGGATATGATGCGCACCGTCGTTAATATTACCGGAGATGCGATGGTAACTTGCATAGTCGCACGTGGCGAAAATAATATTGATGATATTGTTTTTAATGATCCTGAGGCAGGCTCGATAGCTGATATACACTTACCTCACAAGGCGTCAGAATAACGGCACAAAATTGCCATAGCCTAAAATCGAATTAATAACCCCCTATTGCAAGCACCTACAAATACACATAACAACATGATTTAATATAATTTTATTAGAATGGCACATTAATCGCTTCATGCTTAGTAACATAAAGACTCAAGGCATGAGGAAAGATGATGACACCAAAAACAGATAGTTTAGCCATTGTGAGCAACAACACTTTTGAAGCAACAAAAGCGTCTAATTTAAATCACTACGACATCAGC
>JAUVAA010000141.1 GCA_030591965.1 bacterium | reverse complement strand
TGAATCCAGATACCCGCCGATTAGTACAACTAACGATCGAAGAGGATGATGATACCAATGAAAAAATGGATTTATTGCTGGCAAAAAAACGCTCACAAGATCGTAAGTTCTGGCTAGAAAGTAAAGGGAATTTAGCAGAGGTTTAAAGGGGTTCAGGGGCTAAACTAAAGGATGACTTGTTTAGCTTCACTTAAATGTCATTTTTCACTTTGATAACGATTAACCTTGCATTTTAAGGCTGCTATCTACCCTTAGTAGCCATTAAGTTATTTTAATTTTCAATCGATACCACCCTATTGATTGCATTAGTGTTAACTCGTAGTGTCACGACAAAAGTGTCTTCTGTCGTTAGCCATATACTGTTTGGTAATTGTGGCTTATCGCACAGTATAAAACCATTACCATACTCTAAATTTCAGGCAATGAGCAATACGACACACCTGTCAGCTAGAGCAACACATCTGTCAGTAGAGTGTCAAAATAATAAATTTAGAGCAAAGGTGTATTTTAGTTAACGATAGAGTCTGTATTGGGGTTAATTAACCAAAACTAAATATAATTACCTAGTTGAAAAAAATTCAATATTACTTATAAATCAATTACATGCAATTCTTGGAATGATTATTGCTTTTATAGTTTTATAATAAAACTAAACAGGGTAATACAATGAAAAATAATAATTTAATAGTAAGTATGTTTTTATCAACAATATTTTTTCTGGGAATTCATTGGCTGTAACTGTAGATTTTACAACTTTGGCTCCTGGATCAACTGTATCTAGCGCTGATTTTAATGCCTCATTACGAGGTGGATTTTCTGCAGGAAGTCCGATTATTAATAATTGGGGTTCTAATGGATTATCAAACTCAACTACATCTGCTTACCCTACCGCTTATTTCTTAGACATTGATTTTACTAATACCCAAACACTTCTTAATTTTAATTTTAATAACTACGGTTATAACGGCTCAAATGCATGGTTTACGTATGATGCTTCAGGTTCTTTATTAGAGTCAGGAGCTTTATCTGGTTCAGGTATAAGTAGTTATTATGCCAGCATATTCGGTACTGGAATAAGCAGGCTTTCATTAGGAAATGGAGGTAGGAGATCATGGCTACAAACTTTAACGTCAATAACATATGACACTGAAGCCTCATCGGTTCCTGAACCTACCTCTATTGCATTATTAGGACTTGGCCTAGCAGGCCTTAGTTTAGAAAGCAGCTTAAATACAATATCTAGCATCAGTAAAAAGCCCAGTTAATCTGGGTTTTTTATGCCTGTATTTTCAGTCTTGCAGTGCAGAGCTCCAATTAATAGTGGGTCTTACAAAGTATACATTATGGGAGTTTTTTCAAGAGCGGTAGAGTGCGGCCTCGATACGTCATTTTTTATGGCCTATTATTGATTCCTATAACGTCCTTATATAAATGTAATAATCACTTTAGCCCCACCTAAATGGCTTTTTTCTATCCTTAATTCACCACCGTAAGCTTGCACAATATTCTTTACAATAGAAAGCCCAATGCCATGCCCAGCCGATGATTGGTCTGCACGTACACCACGCTGTAATAGTTCATCTACTTTGTCTGATGCAATACCTACGCCGTCATCATCAATACTTATTATTAATTGATTGTTTGCTTGTTCTGCTTTTATTGTTATCTGCTGATTCGTCCACTTAAAGGCATTTTCTAACAGATTACCCAGCACCTCCATTAGATCGCCTTCATCGCCTCTAAAGTTCAAACGGCTATCTACAGTAACTTGCACAGCGATGGCTTTATCGGCATAGACCTTTTGTAATGAACTCAACAAACGATTGATAGTCGACAATAGATTAACCGATGCACCAAGATTGGTATCTCCTGTTGTTACCGCCCATTGCAATTGATATTTCACAATCGCATCCATTCTATCCAATTGTTCCTGCATAGTAAGCTTATCTTGTCCCTGTCTACCTCCTCCTGCCTGCAAACTCACCTGCAAGACAGCCAACGGAGTTTTTAAGCTATGCGCTAAATTACCCATCGCATCACGATAACGTATTTTTTGTTGCCTCTCTTGCTCTAAAAGAAGATTAATATTATCAGTCAACCGCTCAATCTCTTGTGGATACTGCGCCTCAATCTGCTGCTGTTTGCCTGTTTCAATACGATTAAGTTCCCGCCCTACTTTACGTAAAGGCGAAAGTCCCCAGTGCAAAATAATGGCTTGGCTACATAATAACAAAACTGCCATCGCGCTAAGCCAACCCCATAAGGAGATACGGTAGCGATTAATTTGCTTATCAAAGGAGCGCAAATCTGTAATCACGCTAAAGGTCAATTCGACGCTATCAGTTTGTGTTGGCCAAAGAACAGTGTAAGCCGTTCGATAAAAACCTTTATCATCAACATAGATCTTGTTAAAGGTTTTCTCACCTTGCTTTAATAAAGTGGGCTTAGGTAGCGAAATACCAAGTGTCGAGGACGATCTCCATGAAATATTGCCAGTAGGATTGCTGATCGTCGCATAAATACCAGAAGCTGGCAGGCCCAATAAAGCATCCAGCTCATTTGAAGGCATAACAACTTGCCCATTTTCAATTTCAGCGGCAGCCATCAGGGCAAATAGTTGGCTACTCATCGTGTCACGTAAAGCACTTTCTGTGCTTTCAAAAAAAGCTCGTTCCAAGGTAAATGCAGTCAGGCAAATAAAACTGAGCAATACTAAAGCTGCACTTAAGTTAATTCGCGTAGTAAGAGACATGTTATTGCTGATCGTAAAGCGTAAAACGATAGCCGCGACTACGCAAAGTTTCTATCGGTTGCAGACTACCTTCTGGATCCAGTTTTTTACGCAAACGCCCGATCAGCACTTCAATCACATTGCTATCTCGATCATTATCGTGCGGATACAAATAATCTGCGAGACGAGTTTTAGAAACCGCTTCATTAGCGTGGCGCATTAAATAATCTAGCATGCGATATTCAAAGGCTGTGATGTCTAATAGTTCATTGTTTAACCAAACTTGCTCTGTGGGTGGGTTTAACTTTAGACCTCGGCAAATAAGCTCTGAAGTTGCAGATCCAGCCGAACGGCGTAACAAGGCTTTTAGTCTTGCCATAAGCTCTTCCATTTGAAAAGGCTTAACCAAATAATCATCTGCTCCCGCTTCTAGCCCTTCAACTTTTTCTTGCCATCGGCTGCGCGCAGTTAAGATCAGTATAGGTAATACCGATCCTTGCTTGCGTAATGCTTGAATAATTTCTATGCCACTCATTCCCGGCAAACCTAGATCAATAATCGCAACATCAACAGGATATTCGGTGGCAAAAAAATAGCCTTCATTACCATCACTACTGGCATCGACTATATAACTTTCTTTTTCTAAACTGTGCTTAATATGAGCTTGTAAATCAGGGTCATCCTCAACCAGCAATATACGCATCATTAAGCCCTTATTTTACTTTTCCACTATTGACATCAACCTGAGTGATTTTTACTTCGCCATTCTTAAGCAATATTTTTACTCGGTATATATTGCCTTTGCGCTTTACGCCTAGCACTCGTCCGACATTAACTTGCTGAGCAATACTAACAGCCTGTTGCTGGCTAATATTGACGGGGGCCGCATAAATATTGCAGCTCGCCATCAATAGAAAGATAATACATAAATAATTCATCAAATTTTTCATTAAATTAGCCTAATTTGTTCAATCTTTAGAGTTTACACTGAGGCCTTACTTGGGCGCAAAACTCATTTACATGATTAATAACAGTCAAACTAGATCAAGCAGCACAACTCGTTTAGGTTGATGTTTTAATCACGAAAAAAGAATCCAAAATTACCGCCATGCAAACCTAATACAATACGCGCTGGCTGATAGTAATTATGACGCCTTGCAGCATAATGTGAGTGCTTACGATAATTTCTACGCCCATGTTTATAAGCATGCTTATCAAAGTGACGGTTGTGTTTATTGTAGTGTCGTCTATCATAGTTTTGATGTCTATTATGGTGACGATATTTATTTTCATAATGGCGCTTATGCTGATGATCAGACCTACCGTTATATTGCGATTGAGCTACATGACGATTCGAGGCATGCTTATTACTATGTTCATTCCTCTCTGCCATGACCATAGACGATGTTAAAATTAACATTATGGTAACCAATGCAATCAATTTTATTTTTGTGATTATTTTCATCTTCTTGCTCCAAGTATTATTTATAAAACGGAGTAATTTTCCGTTGTTGATACTTTACCGCGCGAAGACTGAACGAAAGCTGAACAAGAATAATCTATAGCGATCTCTTTTACACATTCTCTACAAAACACCCTATAATCATCCCATTATTAAACAGCTATTCTATATCCCGCAAAGACTATGATTGAAATTGGTCACTTTAATACCCTCACTATAAAATCTTATAACGGCATGCAATTACACCTTGACGGTGACAAGTTTGGAGATATATTGCTTACTGACAAACAAGTCCCAAGAGATGCCAAAGTCGGTGATTCTCTTGTCGTGTTTATTTATACGGGATCAGATTCTGAGATACTCGCTACCTGCAAAAAACCTTTTGCTGAAATGGGTGGTGTTGCCTGGTTAAAAGTAGTGTCTGTTAATCAAGCAGGGGCTTTTTTAGATTGGGGAATTTCTAAAGACTTATTAGTACCTTTTGCTGAGCAAGATTATGAGCTTGAAGTAGGCGACTATTGTCTTGCTAAAGTATTTATGGATGAACAGCACCGCATTGCCGCATCAACAGAGCTAAATAACTTTATTCTTGATGAAGTCAGCTATTTAAAAGAAGGTGATAAAGTCTCGCTGATTATTGCGAAAAAGACAGACTTAGGATTTAAAGCGGTAGTAGATGATGCTTTCTGGGGCGTTTTATATTACAACGAAGTTTTTCAGCCTCTTAAAGAAGGGCAAAAACTGACTGGCTATATTAAGAAAATTCGTGAAGATAGAAAAGTTGATTTAAGCTTAAATAAAACAGGCCATACCCATGTTGCGCCACTCACCCAACAAATCATTACTCGTCTTGAAGAAAATAATGGGCATTTAAATTTATCAGATAAAAGCTCACCTGAAGAAATTAATGCCGCCTTTGGGGTCAGTAAAAAAGTCTTTAAGCACGCCATAGGCGTACTTTATAAAGAAAGACGAATTACCCTAACAAAAACCAGCATTACCCTGAATAAGTAATAAGTAAAGAAGGTAACGTCTCATTATTAAATGGGTAAAGACGGCTTTCGTCATTCTTGCATACTTCTAGCAGGAATCTCCTGTATCAAGAGATTCCCGATAAAACAACTCGGGAATGAAGGACGATATCTTCATAGGCATTTTCCCGTGACTAATAAGAAATTACTGAAGCCCCCTTAAACGGTTTGTTTTAAGGCGTAAAGAAAATCTAGTGCCTGACGAGGTGTTAACTCATCAGGCGCAAGTTTTTCTATTAATTCAATAGCAGGATGCGGTTCATTAATCGCAAATAAATCTAATTGCGTGCTGCCTATCTCGGTCTGCTGCTCCTTATAGGCAGAAGTCTCTAAATGTCTCAATTTCAACTTAGCTTGTTCAATAACTATTTTCGGCACACCCGCTAAAGAAGCAACTTGTAAGCCATAACTTTGACTGGCAGCGCCCTCTTTTACTGCATGTAAAAAGACAATTTTATCACCATGTTCCATGGCATCTAAATGAACATTATGAATAACACTTTGCTCTTCAGGCAAACTGGTCAGCTCGAAATAATGGGTCGCAAATAAAGTATAAGCCTGTACTTTTTTAGCCAAATAATCCGCACATGCCCAAGCCAGAGAAAGGCCGTCGAAAGTACTTGTTCCCCTCCCTATTTCATCCATAAGAATCAAACTATTTGCCGTCGCATTATGCAAAATGTTCGCCGTTTCCGACATTTCCACCATAAAAGTAGACCGCCCGCTGGTTAAGTCATCCGAAGCGCCAATACGCGTAAAAATCTTATCGATCGGGCCACAACTCATCTTATTTGCAGGAACAAAACAGCCAATATGCGCAATCAGCACAATCAATGCAGATTGACGCATATAAGTTGATTTACCACCCATATTGGGACCAGTTATTACCAGCATTCGTCGATCAGGTGAAAAGTCTAAATCATTCGCGACAAATGGAATATCAGAAACCTGCTCAACGACTAAATGTCGGCCACCTTCAATATTCAAACCATTTTCTTGCTGTAAAGTAGGGCGTGATAAATTCAAACTTTGACTACGCTCAGTAAAATTAACCAAAACATCTAATTCAGCTAAAGCCATAGCGCATTGCTGGATAGAAATCAAAACTGAGGCAATGGCATTTAATAATTCGTCATACAGCTTTTTCTCAAACGCTAATGATCTCTCTTTAGCACTGAGTACTGTATCTTCAAATTCTTTTAATTCAGTGGTAAAAAAGCGCTCTGCATTTTTAAGGGTTTGCTTACGCGTATAGGTATCTGGCACATCATCGGATTGCGATCGAGGAATTTCAATATAATAGCCATGCACACGATTATATTTAATTCTTAATGTTGCGATTCCCGTATTTTCCTTTTCACGGCTTTCCATATCCAACAAAAATTGGTTAGCATTTTGACTAAGATCGCGTAAATCATCTAATTCTTGATTATAGCCATAAGCAATCACTCCCCCATCCCTAATCAATACGGGAGGGTTATCAATAATTGCTTTCTGCAATAAATTCAATAACCCCGGCTGCTCAGCCATTTTAAAAGCTAAATCACTTAAAACCACACAATCAGCCAGAGCTAATTGCCCTTGTAAAGCCGGTAAAACCGCAAAAGTGCTGCGCAATACTAACAAGTCACGCGGGCGGGCTGATTTTAAAGCAACCCTCGAACTGATACGTTCAATATCACCTACAGAACGCAATAAATCACGTATTTCTTGATAAAGTTGACTGGCTAATAAAGCATCAATACTATCGTAACGGTTATTCAGAAGTATCTGGTCGCGCAAAGGACGATTAAGCCAACGACGCAAACAGCGGCTGCCCATCGCGGTTACGGTTTTATCTAGCACGCCCAATAAAGTAAACTGTATTTGCCCAGACGGATGATAATCCAACTCTAAATTACGCCGACTAGCAGCATCCAATAAAATACTATCGTCACTATTTTCTACGCTAATACCCTGAATATGCGGTAATGCGCTTTGTTGCGTATCTTTGACATATTGCAACAAACAACCTGCCGCAGAAATAGCTGCCGACAAATGCTCACAACCAAAACCTTTTAAATCATGCGTTTTAAATTGCTTTAAAATTAACTTCCGAGCGCTTTCTTCATCGAAATGCCAAGAGGGTCTTCTCGTTTGACCTTTTCGTTCTTTTAATGCGGCAGGCAAAACCCAATCTTCATCAGATAAAAGTTCAGCCGGATTTAACCTGCTTACCTCACTTAATAATTCATTACTTGAATTAACTTGCTGCAATGTAAATCGTCCACTCGTTAAATCTAAACAGGCTATGCCATAGACCTTTTTTGTAAAGACAATCGCAACCAACAAATTATCTTGACGCTCTTCGAGTAAAGCCTCATCGGTTACCGTTCCTGGTGTTACGACACGAACAACCTGACGCTCAACGGGGCCCTTCGATGTCGCTGGATCACCAATTTGCTCACAAATTGCAACCGACTCACCGATTTTAATGAGCTTCGCAATATAACCTTCTGACGCGTGATAAGGCAAGCCACACATTGGAATAGGATTACCCGCTGAATTTCCCCTGGCCGTTAAAGTGATACTTAATAACTCAGCTGCTTTTTTGGCATCATCAAAAAATAACTCATAAAAATCCCCCATACGATAAAACACCAAAGTATCTTGATAGTCCGCTTTAATACGGTGATATTGCTGCATCATTGGTGTATGAACTGATTTTTTATCGGTCATAGGTATCTAGGAGAATTTGTTTAAAATAATGAGTAGAAAATGAATATTTTACCTTTCCTAACTAAATAAAAGGCAAAAAAAAACCCACTCTATTGCTAGAGTGGGTTTTAATTAAGCGCTTGGCAATTCCCTACTTTCACATGGATAAATCCACACTATCATCGGCACTAAGCGGTTTCACTTCCGAGTTCGAAATG